>JAITKS010000343.1 GCA_031278315.1 Planctomycetaceae bacterium
GTTTCGGGGACAAACGTATATGTACAACCGGTTTTGCGAAGTTCCAAGTCCATAGCTCCGACAAAACCTAAATGCCAATGAGTATATTTACGTTTAATCTTCTCCTTAGTATTCTCCTCTTTATTCTCATTCTTCTTATCATCCGTTGAATTGAATGATGATGTTTTGTTGTTATCTCTCATGTGAAATTAAATGTAAAGTGATGCTGGTAATATATCTGGTGAAATTTTTAGTGAATATTTGTAGGCGTGTTAGAATACAAACAATCACTGTGTAGAGACGCAATGTTTTGTATCTCTATTTTGAGTTAGGATATTCAACTGAAATATTGCGAGGTTAGGAATTTAGTGATTTAGGAATTTAGGAATTTAGTGGTCATTGAAATATTTGTATATGAACTAATCATTACTATTAATCGTTATTGTTATCGTTATCGTTATTATGGGAATCTGGTATTAGTTGTTTTGTCATTAGTTCTTTTGCGATGTATATCCATTGTAATAACAGGTCTCCTAGTGGTGCTAAGAAACTTCCTGTTAATCCGCAGCAGAACAGCAGCATTATCCAGCGGACAATTTTGATGTTATTAAAAAGGGGCAGCCAGTTGTTAAAATTGGCGGAAGTTTGAGTTATTTGCATAGTGTAACCTGACATCAAGACATCGGATGTTAGAAGAAAAAAGCCGCAGAATATTCCGCACCAGAAACCGGTGCATTGTAGGCAATGAAGTATTTTATGTATAGATTCTAGTATTGTAAATTTTCGTGATAAATTTTTTTCTTTTCGATTTTGTTCTAATTTTTCGACTTTGCGGGCTAGTATTTCGCGCAAAGGTTCGAATATTGAGCCTTGTACGATAATCAGGGTCATACCTGTAGCGGCGAGGCAAAACAAAATTAGTTCTTGAGTGCTGAACATCTAAAAAGACTCCTAGCAATTATTTTGAAATATTATCGAACGATTAAATTTAGCGGAAAGAATCAGTGGTACGGGATACAGTTGACTGGTTTGATTTTGAGTTATTTGATATTGATTTTGAAGTAACTGTACGTCCGTTATTATTTGACCAATGCGGATCATTTATTCCGGTTTGTTTTGTGCAAAGGGGGCAGAGTCTGGAAGTGGTTGAGGATTTTGCCGAGTATGTTGTGTTAATTGACTTGGAAGTATTTCCTGATTGGCAGCTTTCGCAGATGTAGCTATCGCCGCTAGTTGAGCGGCCGGATGATGTTGCGTAGCTCTGGCCGATATTAGCAACTGTTGAGCTGGTACGTCCGCATGACGGGCAATAGTTATTACTATTAATGCCGGCGGTATAACCTTTCAAAGATAATATTGACATTTTTATATCCTTTGTGTTAATGTGAAATTAGCAGCAGACTTAACATACAAAAGTCAAGCTGTTGTATTTAAGCATTTTTTTGGACAAACAATCATAAATCATACAGTAAGATTTTCTATTATTAACGGTACGATTGTAATTATCGTACAATTATTATTGATACAAGTATGGAAATCAGACAAATACCATTTGTATCAATTATTATGATTATGACGAGAAAACAGACCTTTTCTCGAATTTGAGTAAACTGATAAAATCTAATATTAGTAATATCGGTAAAATTTTGTTTTGCAATTTTTTGTGTGATTTGTGATTTATGTGATTTGTGATTTGTGTGATTTGTGTTTAAAAAACGGACACGAAAAACATGAAAATTATCTACAAAATCTTTTTTGTGATTTTTGTGATTTTCGTGTTTTTCGTGTTGTTTAAAAGATTCAAAACAGATTTATTTCAACTTTTTCAAGTTTCGGGATTAGTTGAATTTTGGTCACGTCTTGGAAATGGTCGTCTGGAGTTATCACCGTTGTTTGGGGTATTTGAGCCGGGTCTCCATGAGTCGTTGTTAGGTCTATATTCATTGTTACCTCTTCGTTCACTTCCTCTTTCGCCTCTTTCGCGTTCACCTCTTTCGCCTCGTTCTCGGCGTTGTGGTTGTAATTTGAGTTGTTTTGCTTCTTCGGTTAATTTTTCGGCGGTTGCTTTTTGTTCGGGAGTCAGCAATGCCAATGCTTTTTCGAGAACGGATTTTCTCAGTTCGTCGCTTTTCTTTTGGGTTTCTTCTCTTTGTTTTTGGGCTTCTTCTCGTGAGGGGCGTACGTTACTTGTGTTGTTATCTGGTCGAGTGAACAGTTTACGCATTTCTGCTTGAGTTTCTTCTTCGAGTTGTTTGAATTTAGTTTTTTGTTCGTCGCTTAATTCGAGAAATTCGAGCATTCGTGTATTGAAGAATCGTGTTTCGAGACCTCCGGCGAGTTGAAACGGCAGTGCTTTATATTTTGTTTGTTGTTCTGGAGTGAGGACTTCATTGATTTTCTTTTGAGTTTCTTCTTGATTTTTTGCGAGAGTTTCGTTGAATTTTTTAATATCTTCTTGGCTTGGCGGATTATTATTGTCGCCTCTGGGGCGTCGGAAGTTACTACGTTGTTCTTCAGATATTTTCTGGAGTTTAGTTGTTTGATCTTCGGTCAGGTTGAGGTGTTTTTTTGCGTTTTCGTTTTGCAATAAAGCTCCGAGTCCTGAGCCGAAAGAGTTGAATCCGGGACCGCCGAAATTTGGGATGCCGCGGTCTCGATTTCCGCCGGTTCGGTCGCGGTCAGTTCGGCCGCGGTCTCGATCTCCGTTAGTTCTTTCCCGATCTCCGTTATTTCGACCGCGTTCACGGCCTTCACCGCCGCCGGGTTGGGCTGATACGAAAGCTGTGGAAATGAGTGTTATACCCACGATAAACAAGCACAAAATTGTTTTTCTCATAATTTTTTTCTCCGATTTTAATTTATTTGGAATTGGAATTGGAAATTGCCAAGTTGTTAGTTGGCAATATGTAATCTATAGTGAATTTCTAAAAAGTTAATTGTCGCATTATTGTATGTGTGAAAGATATATGTTTGCGAGTATTTTTTTTGTGATTAAAAAAAATCGCATTTTTAGAAGTTACCTATAGTATCTTGTCGTGATAACCGTATCACGAAGTTGCAAGATATAAGCTTTGTACTATGAATTTTGTTGATACAAGTGCTATTCATTAAAGTGCCTGTATTCAGACAGCGGGAAGCAGGCGAATCGAACCGAAATTCAAGTAAGCGCAGTTAAGTAACTTGAACACAAAAAAATTTCACAAGTTCCGATATTTTTATAATTAATTATTTTTGACGTTTAGTTGTTGCTTGGTAATATTTGATTAGGACAACTTGTAATATATACGTGAAATTTTATTTTTTACCCCGAAGGGGTATTTCCAATATAGCCGTGCGTGGTGTACTCACCACACACGGAATAAATATGTGTACTCACCGCGCACGGAATAAATATGTGTACTCACCGCACACGGAATAAATTTGTAATATATACGTAAAATTTTATTTTTTACCCCGAAGGGGTATTTCCAATATAGCCGTGCGTGGTGTATTCACCGCACACGGAATAAATTTTCCGCATGAGAGCTAACCGCTATCTGATTTGTGTTTAAGAATAAATGGTGATATTTATTTGAGAGAGATTTTAGAAAAAATGCCGTTGGAGTAATCCATTAACTCCAACGGCAACACTTCAAAGTCGGATATATTAAGTATCCGATGAGAAAGTAGAAGAAAATCCTTTTTCTTTACTTATGTTATCGGAGTAAACGTTTAACATCCTATTTGAGTTTACTACGCGGATCGCAGGTCAAGTCTTTAAAACGTTTAATTTTATAGACCGCCCCGTATGCACATCCGATTAAGCCTTTCATTCCTTTGAAAGGGTCAATTTTCGTGACGGCGTGAAAGATAGTGAATTTTCTAAAAATAGTCAAGACCAATTTGAAAATTTTTTGAAAATTTTTGAAAAATTTTTTTGGGGTGAGCAAATTGTGTTTATGTGAGTTATTATTTTGTGTAATTTTAGGCTGCTCTTCTTTCGTTATATTTTCGTTTAGTGCAGGTTGAGAGTAATTCTTTGGCGTCGGACAGGAAGGCGGCGGCTTTTTCGAATGTTCGGACTGTGCTATTGCTTGAGTTAGTTAGGTATTCGCAGTCGAGGTATTCGAGCCAGTTATTGGGATTTGAGATTAGTCCTTCTTTTGCTGCTGTATGTATTAGGGATTTAGCGGATTCTATATTATCGTTTAGGTTATTGGCGGGTGTTGTATTGAATTGAGCAGCAATGACGGGGGTGTCGGCACAAGTGTCGGCGACAGTGTCGGCGACAGTGGGGTTAGCAGTATTTTGGAGTTGGTTGTGCAGCATTTTTTGGCAGATTTTGAATGTGAGGTTAAAATTTTGTATTACTGCCGCGTGGATTATGCTTTTGTATGAGTTATCGAGTTCGTTGAAGTTGATTGTGCGCGCGTAGGTTATTGTATCTTCGAGTGATTTCATTGCGCGGACGAGTTTATCTGAATTACGGAATAGCATTTTGAATTGGGTGTTAGGGGTTGAATTTATTTTCGTTTAGGATGACGTATTGATTTGGGGATGACGTATTGATTTTCGTTTTGGGGTGAGTTATTGAGAGAGTTGCAATAGAATAATCGGCAATTGGGGGCGAATTGTTTTATTTTATCCAGGAATTTAAAAAATTTTTTTTAGTTGGTAGTGAGTCGAATGTAGAATCCGTGACCGCTAATCATTATTTTGTTTTATTAACCACAGAGGACACAGAGAACACAGAGAAATCAGATTTTGTAATTTTAGATTTTGTGAGATAATTTATCCTTTTGATTCCGTGTGCGGCTTACAGACAAACACGTTTGACGCAACCGTAGGGGCGTATCGCATACGCCCCTACGCACACGCCCTACGCACACACCGTAGGGGCGTATCGCACACGCCCTACGCATACGCCCTACGCACACACCCTAATTTTTTAGAACAAAAACTGGTAGCCTATTGATGCTGTGTGTGCGTTCATGTATTTGCTATAGTTTCCGTTGTATTGTAGGTAGAGTGATCTAGTTTTCTTTTTATTGAGGTGTAGTTGTGTACCTAGGTCGACATTTACGAAGCTTCGGTTTAGGTTATTTCCGAGTATATTGAATTTTCCTCCTCCGGCGTATGCGAACTGGTGTGTTGTTTTGGGTGCTTGGGTTCCGAGCAGCAGGTAGGAGTATCCGAGTGTTGCGGTGAAGTTGCAGCAATTTCGCGAGTAATCTAATCTTAATCCTGTGCGGGCGAGGAATTGTGTCCAATCGGAGCTATGGTATCGGAGGGCGGTTTGTTTCATTATTTCGCCGGTGTATGATTCGAGGGCGTGGTATTGTTTGACGTAGGAGAGGTCGGCGGCGATGTGTGGTCGGAAGGACAGACCGTACCATTTGACAGGGCGGGTGAGTTGGATGCTTCCTGTTGCGCTATTACCTTTGTAGGAGGTGCGGAGGTCAGGAATTTGGTCGGGGATGGGGATAGTTCGGTGGAGGCGGTATTTTTGTGTACCTATACCTATCCATGATTTAAGTTCGTAGTGTGAGTAGAGACGCGTTGCGGAGTGGAAGCCGAGTAGGAAGTCGTCGGCAATGACGCGGTTTCCTTTTTGGTCGAGTTTAGGTTGAGAGTAGCTGAATAGGCAACCGATGGCGGAGTCGCTGAAGATTCCTATATTGAATGAGCGGGGCAGTACGCGGTCGTAGCCGGTCATTAGCGAGACTCGCTGGGTTGACATCGACGATGTATTGTGATCGTCATCGATGCTTTGGTAGTCGTAGTAGGCGGTTGCCCAGAGTGTGTGGCGTTGTGTTTCGGGCGAGCCGTAATTTTGTGTACCGAAGTATATTTTATGACCTTTATCGGACCAATTAACGCGGTCGAATCCGAATCGCCAGGGCGAGCGGAGAGGCAGGTAGAAGGATGACGCTTTAATTTCACCGCTTAAAAGACGTTCTGCCTCACGGAGTTCGTCATCGTTCATGAGCCAGAACCAATTGAGGATGGGCAGCCATTTGTAGTTACTTTGCGCGTTGAATATATTATTGAGTGCGCCGCCGACGCCGTGTTGATTGTAGTTACGGGCTACATCGGTGAAGGGTGTCGTGTTACGGGCAGCGGAAAGTTGATTGTAGTTAAAACCGTCAACATGGGCAGTTTGAAATTTTGGTTCTTTGAACCATCGGTAAGGGTAGAGGTGTAATTTATATTGACCTGCAATATCTCCTGTTACTCGCATGAAATCGACTAGGATATTATCGGAGTAGTAACCGGTTTGTGGTCTGAAATAAATATCTCCTGCGAGTTCTGCTTTTCCATAGATTATAATTAAATCGCGTCCTCGATAAGTTGCATCGTCAGCGTAATCTTGGTCATCGCCGCCGAGTGGGTAAGCTGTTTGTTTATTTGGATCTTTTCTATAATTTCGATCGCCGTGAACATCGAAATCGATAATTGTTGTTGCGCCGGTTTGGTGTTTAAATGTTTCATTTTTAAAGTCGACTCGACCGAATTTTTCATGTTCGAGAGCTTCATTGGATGGCATGTAGAATTGGTAAGAGCCAAAGCCCGGACTCAAATATGACTTGTCACCGAATATATTTTCTTTCATGTAGATTTTCAGATTACCTTGTAGAACAGCGTTATTTTGGAATGTCAATGAATTATCATTAAATGTAGTACCGCCTGTAGCAGTTCCGTCGATTAATCCAACATCGTCAAAATTATCATCAGCGTCATCGCCCCATGTTGCATCTCTTGCACCGATTATAATTGAGTTTTCGACTGTACTAGCACCTTTACCGAGAGTAATTTTCGGCGTGAGATTGGTAGGTTCGCCGGACTCAATTGTTGTCTCATCGAATACAATTATTGCGCCGTCGGTGATTTTCATTACACCAGTACCGTCAGATTTAAGCGTCGTGACTGTTCCACCCGGATTCAAAAAATTATTTTTATCTTCATCATCTCTACCGTAGATATTTACTATTGTTGCGTCGGGGTTGAGGTATTGTGCTTCGCCGATATAGTCTTTATCTTTTGAATTTAGCGGGGTTCCTAATTGTATAATGTAGTTAGGATTTTTGGTTTGATCGAGAAAATTATCTCCGCCGTTACTTGCAAGTCCTGTAACGTTTAGAATTCCATTTCCTTTGTCTTTTGTTATACCTATACCGATTGAGCCGGTATTTAGAATTGCGCCTTTTTCGATAGTAGCTGTACCTTTACCTTCGTATCCGATATAAATTGTTCCGGTATTATTCCAAGTTGTGGATTTTTTAATTGTTTCACCTTCGTTATAGATGTCTTCGATTTCGTAGATACCGGACAAATTTAGTGTTCCTTCACTGTTCTCTTTTGCGCCGACAATTACTTCACCGCTATTGACATCGTTTCCGCTTGTGATTTTGACTGCAGCTGTTCCAGCTTCGCCGATTACGATTGTACCGCGTTCGTATGTATTAGGTGTAGTTGGCAAACCGTTAATGAATTTGGGGTTAACGCTTTTTGCGTCCCAACGTGAATTTTTACCGGTAAGGTTGAAAGTTATGTCATCGCCAGCGATAGGTGCTAGAATATCGGCGTGTCCTGATGAATAAACGCCGAAGTAAGTTAATTCGATTTTACCTTCGAGTTTGAATCCGACGTTAGCGACCATTGTGCTGCCGATTATTGCTATCTCTGCGGAACTGCC
>JAITKS010000031.1 GCA_031278315.1 Planctomycetaceae bacterium
TCCTTCCGTATGCTGGAGCATACAATTAATAAAGTGTCGTCCCTAGCGGGACTTGGATATGTTTATAACGTTGATCCGTAAGCTAAAGCATACGGTTAATAAAGTTTTTTGGTGAATAGTCCTTAGCGGGACTTCTTGATTGTTAGCTCGTGTTTGTGTATTTCGTGTTTTAAATTACAAAAAATTTGAAAAAACAATTATTCCACTGATATTTTACCTACGTTTTTATTACGTTTTTAGACATTTCTAATTGAAAATTCTGTTCTTCGTGTAGTTGATTAATTCGCAAAATTTATTCATTAAAATCTGACCCTCCAATAGAGAAATAGACGGCTCAAACCTTAAATTCACTCTGAACAAAATAATAGAGGGAACTTTTAAATTTAGATTAAAAATTCCCCCTTGAATTTTCGGCTAACGAAAATTTGATTAACTAGAAATTAATAGCCCGCATTGAATGAGATCAATACATTTCTCCGCCCGGCATTGGCGGTGCTGCTTTTTCTTCTTTCGGGATTTCCGCAACTAAAGCGTCGCTTGTCAACATTAACGATGCAACACTTGCTGCATTAGTTAAAGCAGTACGCGTAACTTTCGTTGGATCAATAATACCTGCCTTAACAACATCTTCAAATACATCTGTCAACGCATTATATCCGAAATTGCCCTTGCCCTCCGACACTTTCTCACAGACAATTCCTCCATCTTTTCCTGCATTTTGTGCGATTTGAGTCAGCGGCGCACGGCAGGCACGAAGTATAATGTTATAACCTACAGTTTCATCTGTCGGCAACTCACCCGCTTTGACATTGTTAGAAGCACGTAATAAAGCAACTCCGCCGCCCGGTAAAATTCCTTCTTCGACAGCTGCCCGCGTCGCATGAAGTGCATCTTCGACACGCGCTTTCCGTTCTTTCATTTCGCTCTCTGTTGCGGCACCGACAAGAATTTTAGCAACTCCGCCGGATAATTTTGCAAGCCGCTCTTCCAACTTTTCACGATCATAATCACTCGTTACATTAGCGATTTCACGCCGAATTTGTTCAATTCTTGCTTTTATATTTTCATTCTTACCGCCGCCTTCTATTATTGTCGTGTTGTCTTTATCAATTACAACTCGTTTTGCGGTACCAAGATCAGCAAGCGTGAAAGATTCTAATTTTCTACCCAAACTCTCAAAGTGAACTTCGCCGCCGGTCAAAATTCCGATATCTTCAAGCAACGCTTTGCGGCGATCACCATAACCGGGAGCTTTAATAGCTGCAACTTTCATTGCACCTCTCAACCGGTTCACCACAAGAGTCGCCAATGCTTCGCCGTCAATATCTTCCGCAATAATCAACAGCGGACGCCCCGTGTTGACTACAGATTCAAGTAACGGAATAATCTCTTTAATATTTGACAGTTTTTTCTCGCTCAACAAAACATAAGCATTTTCGAGTACAGCTTCCATCTTGTTGACATCCGTAACGAAATACGGCGAAAGGTATCCGCGATCAAATTGCATTCCCTCGACCCATTCGACTTCAGTTTTTAGGCTCTTACCTTCGTCAACAGTAATGACGCCGTCTTTGCCGACTTTTTCCATTGCTTCCGCTAGCAAATTACCGATTTCTTGGTCATTGTTAGCAGCAATTGCACCGACTTGAGCAATTTCAGTTTTATTATTCTTGACATTTACCGACATGTTTTTCAACTTGGCGATAATGTCATCAACTGCTTTGTCGATACCGTTTTTTAGTTGCAAAGGATTCACACCAGCGACAACAGCTTTCATACCTTCGTTGAAAATTGCCTCTGCCATAATAGTGGCAGTTGTAGTTCCGTCGCCTGCGACATCGCTTGTTTTCGATGCGACTTCCCGCACCATTTTCGCTCCCATGTTTTCATAAGTATCTTCGAGATCAACTTCTTTTGCTACTGTTACGCCGTCTTTCGTAACAAGCGGTGATCCAAAGCTTTTTTGAATAATAACGTTGCGGCCGCGTGGTCCGAGCGTTACTTTTACTGCTTTCGCAAGTTTAGTTACTCCGCGACGAAGCGATTCGCGGGCTTCCTGATCAAATGCAATCATTTTTGCCATGATTCATGTCTCCATTAATGTTAATTTTTCTTGTTAATGTTAATATGTTAATATTTGTTACGCTAATTGGACATTCCTTGATTTCGACACAAAATTTATTGTTACAATAAATCTGATATCGAAATAAATTTTGTCGAATACAATTAGTACTTAATTACAATTTAGCAACGTCTAGCTACTGATTCGATATCAACTTAATTCTGACTTAATCATAAATCACCGAAATTAAACAACTATCATCTGAAATTTCGATTCTGCTTGATAACTTGCAAGAATCAGATTTTACCGAATAAATCTTTGTACCGTGAAATTCATAGTACGATAAGCTTTATATTGCGATAATTTAAGTTTCGATTTCTTGAAATTCGTCGATTTTTGATTTTTCGATTATTCGATTATCGCCAGTATGTCGCTTTCTCGTATCAGGAGCAATTCGTCTCCGTCAATTTTGCATTCATCGCCGGCGTAGGATACGAAAACTATTTTGTCTCCTTCCTTAACTTGAAACGTAGAACGGCTGCCGTTATCCAGAATTTTGCCGTCTCCTACGCTTACAACTGTACCGCGTACAGGTTTTTTCTTTGCGGTATCGGGAAGATATAAACCGCCTTTAGTTTTTTCGTCGGCTTCTTCACGGCGTATAACAACGTGATCGCCAAGCGGCTGAAGCCTGTTACCCTTACAAGAGCAACCGCTTTCACTGCATGAATCTTTTTTTTTCGACATGTTTACCTCAAAATTGTGTTTGACACTAATCTAATACCGAACATACTCTTTTTTTTCTAAATAACTTAATTTAGTTACGAGAAATAAACGATAACAGCAAACCTACGCTGGTTACATATTATCGCCGTTTTTTTTGAGTATGGACGGTTCAAAATCTCATTTTATTCAAATGGAGATATTGACAATTAAATCCATTTAACGAAATTTTCGCAATATCCATGCCACTTTATTCTGCCAATTTGACAGATATTTTCACCTCGATACAATATATACCTATTAATAAATAATACATTATCACTAATATTATCAGTAGATTTTTTCAGATTGGTCTTTTCTGATTTTTTTGTGATCCCCCATGATCTCTGTGATCTCTACCGTTAATAAAAAAATCGAAAATAATATATCAGTGGAATTTTTTCGTAGATGAATCTCTAAAAATTCATTTTTAACTAATGGATGCTAGAGAGAATTTTAAACTACTCTCACTTTAATTTTTGGTTCGCGCTGCCTGCTTATCTATTGGAAAGAAACAGGCTTGTTAATGAATAATTTTCATATCGCCGAATTTCATAGAACGATGTACTTATAAATTGAGTCAAAACAAAACGTAAATGACAATATCCGGCAAAACAAAAAAGCAAGTTGCAATATCGTAACAAAAAATTAAAACTCAACAACCTATACCGCACGACAGCGGTTAGCGGTTAGTAGTTAAAGGTTAGTCGCAGGCGGAGATTGAAACAATTGCAGATTATTAAGCATAAAGCAGTAGTTAGGAATTTAGTGATTCAAAATTTAAAGTGTGAAAAGTATAGTTAGCTCTTGTTCGTGTATTTCGTGTTTAAAAATTACAAAAAGTTGAAAAAAATTATTCCACTGATATTTTACAAAAAGAGATTTATTGAAACAATTAAAATCTGTTTTGCAAACTCGGCTGATATATTACCAAAATTCTCTATAATATATCTACTCTAAAAATTCTATTTACAGAATCGTAGAATAACGTTATTATAAAACGTTAAA
>JAITKS010000050.1 GCA_031278315.1 Planctomycetaceae bacterium
CTGTTCCTTTATTGAAAAAAGTATCTTTCACTTTCAACGAACCGCTATCGGTAACATTTGTAACCGCAACACCGTTTGCCGCAGTTGCCCGACCGCGTAAACTATCTGTTCCCGAAAGATCGGCAACTCCCGTAACATTCAACGTTTCCACACCAATCAATGTAAACGCCTGATTGTCATTCGTCCATGAAGTAGTATCGATATTGACAACATCGTTATCCGTCGAATCCATTCTGATACTGGCAACATAGTCTGGGTTAATGGCATAATTAATTCCTGTATTATCTCCTGAACTACCTGTTGCATTATTTTGAATTGTTGCAGTAATAACGGCATTATTATTAATATTGATGGTACTACTGCCGAGGTTATTTGCTTTACTAGCATCACTACTTGTGCTGCCGCTTGTCCAAATTCCATACGTGCCGTAGTTCCAGTTATAATCATCGTTATCTTTATCAATTGTAGTCGAAGCTGAAATTTTATGGCTGACATCCAACCCTCCTAATTGACCGGCTGAAACTCCGATTACATACGAGTTCGCATGTGTATCTGTTACTGTTGCTGAAGCTTTAACATCACCATTAAGTACCAAACTTCCAGCCTTAACAGAATATTGTTCTGTGTAGTACGGATCATTAGTAGTATGACCGTCAAGCTTTCCGAGTTGAACACCATAGGCACTCTCGTCCCCTGTAACATTAACGGCAGCGAGTGTAATGGTACCGGTAACATCTGGATTGTTAGAATTTGTACTGGGTGTCGCCACTTCAAGATTGAATCCCGTTGCTTTACTATGATTTGTACCTGTAGTCGTTACATTGATAGCACCTACACTAATCGCTCCGGTGATCTTTCCTGTTGTGTTAGGGTTAGGGGTAGTTCCTGCCTCACGACCAATATGAACACCAGTAGCATCTACATTGTCAGCAGTTGCCGTAATAGTCCCCAACTCTACCTTGGCTCCAGCAGTAAGAATAGATTTCGCGGAAAATCCCGTCACAAAGTCGTTATTAGAAGCACCAGTAGAATTACCGTCATAGTTTCCCGTTACAACAATGTTATCTGTTGTAACGGTACCGTAAATATCTTTTAACTCAACCCCAATCGCTACATCATTTTTGGCATTGGCGTCATTAGCACCAGCCGTAACGTTACCGAGTGTAATTGAACTATCGGCAGAAACATTGCCCGCAATAAAACCATGAATCGCATTAGCTGTACCATTAGTATTACTTGTTTCTGCCTTAATAGTATCCAGTGTTATTTTTGTTGTACCTGTCAAATCTCCCGCAACGAAGCCGAACACATCTCCTTCCCCACTATTCGTAACCTTGATAGTTGTTCCACTTGTTCCTGAAAGGTTTATGGTCGCATTTGACAAATTTGCGGGATTTTTGTAATCCGTATTAGAAAAAACAAACCCATAAGCAGCACCGCCAGCCGCCGTAACAGAGTAGGTTGCTGCTGAAGTATCTGTTACCGAAAGCGTACCGGAAAAATCCGTATCCGAAACATAACCAAATCCCGCCGTAAATTGACCACTAGTGTTGGTATTTTTAACAGTAATTTCATGTGTAGCGAAATCGAAATTCAGAGTATTGTCATTCGTAAAAAGACCGCCAACCCGCAACTGATTAACCGAACCTGTCGCAAGATTCCCCGTCAATTTGAATGTATCAGTGCCAGGGACATAGACCGCTTCAGAAGAAGAACCATTATAATAGTAATATTTTTGGGCACCCTTATCAATATAGAGATTGACGTAAGGTCCGCTACCAGCACCTAAATCAACTACACCTTCTGTTGTAGTGATGTTTTTTTGGTCGGCGTAAGCCTTATTCAAACATCCTAATCCCCCCCCCCCGCCTAAATTAACAGAAAGCGCAGTGCAAAGAGTCGCCGTAGCGAGTAATTTTCGCCATATTTTCGGCATTTTTTGGCGAATTAATTTTTTTAAGAGGCAATACATTTGTAATTGTTCCGAATCTTGAATAACTGTAAAACCAGTATGTTGTTGACGTTTTTTTGTCATGGGATATTCCTTAAAATAAGAATAAAATGAAAATTTGAAATATATCCAACATGAATACATTTCGTTTAATGGGCAAACTTCCCTTTTTGTCGTATTTTACCTAATGTAAAATGACGTTACCCCCATAATCGGCTTATTATATCGTAACCATTGAGTTTTTTTTGATAATTTCCAAAATAAATTTTGGGAACTTCTAAAAACATCAGGAACGCAGTCGTCTCGACTGCACATTGCCTATAAAAAGTGCAGTATAATAGTTGAGAGTGGATAGTGGATAGTGGATAGTGTCGCAAGCGGAATGATTACCGTTTTGGTAGTAATCCGCATGCGACACTATCAACTATCCACTATCCACTCTCAACTACGCTTAGTTTTCCTGCCGGAGTTTCTGCACGTAATTGTTCGATCATTTGAATTGTTGCCGCTTCGATTGCCTGTTGCCATTTTGTTTCACCGAATGTTGTTTGAAACGGTTCACGACGGTACGCAAAAATAATACCGCGTGAATTATTAATCACCGCACCCAATCCATTCTCGTCAAATGCCGCCGCAACATCTTTCGCACAACCTCCTTGCAACCCAAACCCAGGAACAAGAAACCAAGTATTGGGCATCACACCACGTAATTCCGCAAGTTGTTCCGACCAGACCGCACCAACAACAGCTCCAATATTACCGTAACGTCTCGATTCAAAACCAGCCGATTCAGAACAAGTCGATAACGATAATTGTTGAACATATTCCGCAACACAACGGTAAATCGTTTTACCGCCAACCGTAAGATCTTGAAGCATTGCTCCGCCGCGGTTCGAAGTCTTAACAAGAACAAATATTCCGGCGTTTCGCTCAACAGCCGTTTTGACAAACGGTTCCAGTGAATCATCACCAAGATAAGGCGAAACAGTAAGTGCATCAGCTCCCCACGCCGAATCTCTGCCCAAAATACCAGCAGCATACGCCTCCGCCGTTGAACCAATATCGCTCCGCTTACCATCAAAAATAATCACTAAATCTTTTTTGTTGCGAATATAATTGATAAGCCAACGGAGAACAGACATTCCAGGAACACCGTATTGCTCAAAAAAAGCCGCCTGAATCTTAATCGCCGGAACCAACGGCGCAACAATATCAATAACCTCACAACAAAATTCCCTGAACACTTCCGCAACCTGCTCCCCATCTTGCGGATCCGTATTTCGGCAAACCGCCCGCGGAATACAATCAAAACGCGGATCAAGTCCCACCATTACAGGATTTCTCTTGTTATAAATCGCCTCGGTTAGTAATTCGGAAAATGTCATTGGATCATTAGGTTTGGGGGGAATCTATCTGTAGAATTGTTGTTTTTTGATTTTAACCCCGCTAGGAAGAATAGAGTAGTTGATAGTGAAGTGTTGATAGCGGATAGCACCGCATGCAGATTACTATCTAAACGGTAATAATTCCACATGCGACACTATCCACTATAAACGACTCTCCCCTCTAGCAGGGTTAAGAAGGAAAAATAAAAACATTACTGAATAATCGTGTTGAAAATACAAATTGTTGATGATTTTACCATAAGCAAAAAATTTGTATACTCATCACTCTTGACAATTCTGACCCCGTTTTTTGATAGAATAAACTGAATATATCAGGGAACTTCTAAAAACATCAGGAACGCAGTCGTCTCGACCGCACATTGCCTATAAAAAGTGCAGGCGAGACGCATGAGGAACGCAGTCGTCTCGACTGCACATTGCCTATAAAAAGTGCAGGCGAGACGCCTGCGTTCCTCTCTAATATTAGTTTTTAGAAGTTACCTAATGTATTATTAAAATCGTCCGTGTGAAGGGCGGAATTGTGTACAATTTTTTTGACTCGCAAACAAGTTGTATTTACTAAAAAAAATATTGCAGTGTTTATTGACAATATTTTAAATTACAAAAATTAAAAACGAATTTTAAAAGGAATGCAGACATCACGTCTGCACAGTTTTTTGTACAAAAAAACGTTCATGCGGTCAAAGTGATCGTGTTCCTTCTAACAATAAATTTTTATGTGAGGTTTTGAGAATGTCCATACATTAAAACTTCAAAACTTCAAATCATTAAAACTAAAACTAGAACTAAAACTAACATTTAAACTAAAACTAAAAATATGAAAAATACAAAAATTTTTACGTTGGTGAGAAAGACAGCTATTTCTTTTGTGTTGATTCTTTTGACCTGTTTTTTAATTGGCAGGATGTCGGTGCCGAAACCTGTTACTCGGTCCGTTGATACAGGCAATCAGATAAATACGGTTGAAGTTGTTTCAATTGAGAAACATACGTCAGGTATAAGTTTTAAGGTTGACGGAGAAGTAACGCCTTTTCGTGTAATTGATATCGTTACAGAAATTCAGGGGCGGGTTGTTTACAAGTCGGAGAAGTGCAGACTTGGTCATTCGGTTCGTAAAGATGAAATCTTATTGCGGGTTGATCCGACGGATTATCAACTCGAAGTGAATCAATTAAAAGAAGCGGTAAAGCAAGCAGCTGTAAATATCACAGAGAATAAAGTTTTAATGGACAATACAAAAAAAGAACTCGAAATCGCTAAACAGCAACTTGAACTAAAAAAACGCGATTACGATCGTTTTGAGACATTAGTAAAAACAACTACCGCAACTTATGCCGATCTTGATTCATCGCTTTCGACTTTGCTCAATGCGAAAGATTCTATACAAAAACTGGAAAATCAAATTCGAATTTATGAAACACAATCAGACAAACTTGAAATCGCATTACAGAAAGAAAAAATAAATTTACAAACAGCGGAATTAAATCTTGAAAGAACGAATATTAAATCGCCGATTGACGGCGTAATAACGTCTGATTCGTTTGAGGTGAATACATACATTCAGCGGGGTACGAGTGTCGCAAAAATTCTTGACCCCGAACAATTTGAAATTCAGTGCAGTTTATACATGAAACAGATTCAATGGATTTGGTTATCAAGGACGAAATCCGGTCTGTCGGACGGTTACGTTTTTGCACCGACTGATGTAACGATCTTGTATGAGATTGACGGCGAAAAATGGATTTGGGACGGCGTTTTGCAAACACTAGACGGAGGCGGCGTTGACGCTTTAACGCGTATGATTCCGTGTAGAGTGAAAGTAAATAATCCAAAATTAGTACGGTTATTAGACAAAAATACAATTTCGATTAGAAAACCGCCGACTTTATTTTTTGGAATGTATGTATCGATAATAGTGCATTCGAAACCTGATGTCGAGTTATATCGAATTCCAGAAAAGGCTTTGTTACCCGGAAATAAAATTTGGACTGCAACAGGCGGAATTTTACACAAACACAACATTAGAGTCGCAACAACAACACCAGAGGGAATTTTATTCTATGCCGATTCAAAATCTATTGACGATAATGATCTAGTCGTAGTTTCGCCGTTAGCAACTCCTGTTGAGGGAAGTAATGTAAAGATCATACAAACAGAAAATCCAAAAAAAGTTTTGTTATCAAAAAAAGAGTAGCTGGATTTTCCAAAAAATTTAAACGTAATTTCGTGTAATATAGTCAGTGGAATTTTTATTTTTCACCTTTTTTGAGTTCATGAATTTTAAGGCTCAGTCAAACCAGCCCTGAAAGGCTCAATCGAATCAGCCCTGAAAGGATAAATCGGAATAATTGTGTATAGGTAACTTCTAAAAACTAATATTAGGAGGAACGCAGGCGTCCCGCCTGCACTTTTTTTGTACAAAAAACGCCTAAAAATATGCGGTCGAGACGACCGCGTTCCTTCTAACAATAAATTTTTACATTAGGTTTTTAGAAATTATTTATAGTGATTAATGATTCGAACTCAACATCGGTACTAATTTCCGCATGCGAACTAACCACTAACAACTAACAACTAATCACTAACCACTAAAATGCGGCGTTTACCAGTTTACATATTAATTGATTGTTCCGAATCGATGGCAGGCGAACCGATTGATGCGGTTCAGCGGGGACTTGATGCTATGCTCCAACAGTTGCGGCGGAATCCGCATGCGTTGGAATCTGTTTGTATCAGCGTGATTACTTTTGACGCCAGAGCTAAAGTTGCTGTTCCGCTAACGGAGCTTTCTGATTTCAATATTCCTGTTTTATCGATAAAACCCGGAACAGCTTTAGGCGCAGCGTTAAAATTATTAGCAGAACGAATTAAAAGAGATGTACAGAAAACAACAACTGAAATAAAAGGTGATTACAGACCGATCGTTTTTCTTTTAACAGACGGGCAGCCGACCGACGAATGGGAAAGTGCCGCAAACACTCTAAAAAAGGTCAATCCGAAGTTAGCAAATATTTATGCTATCGGTTGCGGTAAAGAAATTGATTTCAGTGTATTGACTCAAATTACTGATATTGCTTATCACATTAAAGAAGTGTCAAGTGAAATGATTGCTAAATTTTTCATTTGGATGAGTGCAAGTGTGCAATCAATGAGTCAAGGTGCGGATGTTCCTATTTCGTTAGAGAAATCGCCGTTTGCCGAAAGCGGCGGATTTGATTTAATTGATCCGGACAATTTACCGTTGCGGAGTGATGTACCGTTACAAATATTTTTGCATTGCAGATGTATTAATACGCATAAATTTTATATGATGCGTTATGTCTTTGTAGAAGAGTATAAAGTTTATTTAGCGAAATCGGTTCACGTGTTACCGGATGATTTTTTTTCCGAAGGCAGAGGAGTATCGCCGGCGGTTTCGTCTGAATTATTGTATGGCAGTATTCCGTGTCCGTTTTGTGCTAATACCAGTTGGGCGCAGTGTGGTAATTGCGGACAAATTATGTGTGATCCTGATCCAACGCCGCCGCAGATTCAATGTCCTTCTTGTCAAGTCATTTTAAATGTCGGCAGCGGTACAGCTTTTGAAGTAACAAGATCATCAGGTTGATTAACAATACCGCAGATATATTACTACAAATTAAAACACAATTTATTCTTTGCTGCCCATGCGGTATTTAATATCATAGTTGATGATAAAATCCAACTCTTCGTCTGTAAAATCATAATGTTGAGATAAGACACGATCAATTTTGTCGATAATCAATTTTGATTTTTTCGCATAAAATTCTTGATATTTAATTTCTCCAATATT
>JAITKS010000063.1 GCA_031278315.1 Planctomycetaceae bacterium
TATTGGCAATACATGTTGGAGCGTCGAGATTTACTTGTTCCGCAAAAAATACGGGAGCGTAAAGGTTCATTTTTTACGCCTAAAATTTGGGTAGAAAAGTCGCAAGAATATTTGGAAAAAACGTTTGGCGTCAATTGGCAGGACGAATATTACATTTGGGATTGTTGCTGCGGAACGGGGAATTTGTTAGCGGGTTTGGTAAATCCTGACAATATCTGGGCTTCAACGCTTGATCAACCGGATGTCGATATTATTCATAATAGTATTGATCAGGGATTGAATTTGTTGAAGTCTCATGTTTTTGTTTTTGATTTTTTGAATGACGAATTTATTCCGCAGTCTAGGGGCGGTAAGTTGCCGGATAAACTTTACAAAATAATTAATAATATGGAAAGTCAAAAAAAACTTATTATCTATATTAACCCGCCGTATGCCGAAGCACCAACGACAAGAACAATAATGGGAACCGGTGAAAACAGACCCGGTATTGCAAAAAATAAAACTTATGAAAAATATTTTGACCAATTAGGTAAATCTTCGCGTGAAATATTTGTTCAATTTTTTATTCGTATTTGTAATGAAATTCCTGTCTGTAAGTTGGCTTCTTTTTCTACATTAAAATATGTATCAGGTTTGGCATTCAAAACGTTTCGGCAACATTTTCGAGCCGGATTTTGCGACGGTTTTGTTGTGTTGGCGAATACTTTTGATAATGTTAAGGGAAATTTTCCGATTGGTTTTTTGATTTGGAATTTGGAAAATAAAAAACAGTTCAAAAAAATTACTTGCGATATAATTGAAAATAATCGGGAATTAACAATCGCGCAAAAAAACGGTATAAAATCATTTTATACTTACAAAAATTGCAGGTATATCAATGAATGGAGGAGTTCGTTTTTCAAAAAGGGTGAGTCTCGTATTGGATTTTTAAGGTTGTCAGGTCTTGACATGCAAAATAACTCAAAGAACTTTTTCACAAGTCATCCTTCTCAAAATGATATAAAAACGCACTTAATTGCCGATATTACGAAAGAGAATTTGATTGAGATGTGTATTTATCTTGCAGTTCGGCATGTTTTTGAACATACATGGATCAATGACCGTGATCAATTTCTTTATCCAAACGACGGATACAAAAAGGACAAACGTTTTCAAAAAGATTGTTTAATTTTTTCTCTATTTCATAATCAGAATAAGATACAATCTCAAAACGGCACAAACGATTGGATTCCGTTTTCGCGAAAAGATGTTAAGGGTAAAGATACTTTTAAGTCAACATTTATGTACGATTTTTTACAAACTTGCGGCAAGTTTAGTAAAGAGTCTAATGCAGTACTTGAAGCCGGTAAAAATTTGTGGACATATTATCACGAAACAATTAAGTCTGATGACAACGCTGATGTCAATGCTTCTCTTTATGATATTCGTGAATATTTCAAAGGCCGTACAAACGGCAGAATGAATACGAAATCAACAGACCAAAAATTTAACGAATTAGATCAAACACTAAAAGATTCGCTCAAGAATCTTGCAGAAATTATCAAACCAAAAGTTTACGAATACGGTTTTTTGTTACAATAAAAAATTAAACGATCAAAATTAGAATACGGGTGATTTACTTACTTATTAATATTCTTTTTAAATGACGGAATATTTAAGCAGTTTTTATTTTGTTTTGGATTATTCTTTTTCTTTATGTTTAATTTTTTCCCAATAGGTTTTGAAATCAAAATGGGGAGAATTGTCTCCGTCGTGGCATTCTATACAGATTTTTTTTACATTGTTGTCCGTTGCAGATAGTTTTATTGCTTTGCGTAATTTTTCCTGAAATTTTATGTCCGCACCTTGCTCCGCTTTAATATGATTTTCACACGGACCATGACAAGATTCACAACCGACATTTATCAATTCCGGTGTTGCTTTTTGCCCGATAAAACCATTTTTGTACGGCGTTCGCTCTTTACGATTCCATCCTACAACATGACAAGCTATACATTCCGGATCATTTACTCTCGCCGGAATTGATTCCTTTGATAACGCATTCCATGCTGAAGCATGTTTCGATTTCCGCCAAATTTTATGTACCTCTTCATGACAATCAATACATTGTTTTGTTCCCGAATATTTACCGCACACCTCTACTCGGCTGTCATCAATTGGTTTAATTCCAAGTCCGTTCAACCCCGTTTTTTCCAACTGATTTTGATAAAGCTGCATTCTCTTGAGTACATCTTCCGAATTTTTGTAACGAAAATCTATTGGTATTCTTTGATATCGAAAAGGAGTTTTTGAGTCGTCATAAAGTCCTATAGCTACTGCAAACTTGCCCTTTTCTCCAACCTCGATCAACATACTTTTCCCAACAAAATTAGGTTGTATCGGAGGCTCTGCAGGAGTATTACTGCCGATAATGTAATCAAATTCATCCGGAAAAAAATTTATAATTGTTGTAACTTCCGTATCCGAACCATGAATAATCAAAACTTTTTTGTTACATTTTTCGTTATTCAACTTTGGCAAAATTTCACGTAATTTATCAACGGCATCGGCACAAATTATCTCTTTGTTATTGAGATCTTTTTGTAGAGAACTTGCTATAACAGAAACAATGCCGATCTTTAATCCGGCTTGACTAATCACTCTATAAGGCTTTACTACATCTGGATTAAAGGCAAGAATAGCAATGTTAGCAGACGTATAATATTTCGGACTATTCGGAACATCAACCGTGTATAAAAGCAATACTTCTGTTGGGAAACGCAATTCGTTATTACCTATTCCAATTGCTCCGTATTTCATCAATCTCATCGACTCATCTATAACAAAATTATATTTCAATTCTTCTTGTAAGCCGAATCCTTTGTTTATATTTCCTGCATCGATTGCAGCGTACTCCCAATTATTTTTCATCAACTCCTTAAACATTGAATGACGCCGGCTCAAGCCGCCTTTCATTTGATCACGTCCGGCGCATCCGCACGGTTCGATGTACCCGTTCATAAATCCGGTGAAAACAAGCAACAGTTTAGGTTTTTCCCATCCAACAAACAGCTTGCTGTCTGATTTTATCAGATCAAATTTCTTTACCGCCGGAATATCACCGCCGATAACGTCAACATCAGACCGGCTAACACTCACATCTGATACTTTTTTTTTTCGCCGTTATCATAACCCGTTGTTTCACTATCCGGCTTGACATTATCAGATTGAACAAACGGAATAATTTCTGTAACGTTAATGTTTGAATATTCTCCTGCAATCGAATTTGTAGTATTAATGTCAGGATTCGACTCGTGAATCAAGGTTGATGTTGAAAGCGAATGCGTAGAATTATCAGTCGGCGTTGGAGCTAAAGGCGAAGGTTCAACGGTTGGTGTCGGAGCTAAAGGCGAAGGTTCAACGGTTGGTGTCGGAGCTAAAGGCGAAGGTTCAACGGTTGGCGTTGGAGCTAAAGGCGAAGGTTCAACGGTCGGCGTTGGAGCTAAAGGCGAAGGTTCAACGGTCGGCGTTGGAGCTAAAGGCGGAGGTTCAACGGTTGGCGTTGGAGCTAAAGGCGAAGGTTCAACGGTCGGCGTTGGAGCTAAAGGCGAAGGCAACGATGATGTCGGAATTTCATTTATTGGGGGAGAATCGATCATTGGTAATCCTGCGGCATCTCCGAAAATATCTGTTACCGGATCAAGGGGTGAATTTAATGGTGAGATATTTTCTGTACCGAAAAATGGTTCTCCATTGTTATTCAGACCGCTTAGCGGGTTATGCGGATTAAATAGATCGTTGTCGTTTTGGAAAATGTTTGTTGCGGGGGTATTTGAACCGTTATTATTTTCGGTTGCGGTTTGTTTGATATTATCATTTGTTGCGGGGATTGTTTTAATTCCGCAACCAACTAATAAACCGGCGGTTAATGTTCCGGTTATGATACATAAAATTAGTTTTTTCATAAAATCCTCGATATGTCAATTTGACATTTTAAACTGGTTACATTTTAGTTTGATAATTTTTATTTGTGTTTCTAATGGAAAGTATATTTTAGTGAATTTTGTCGATTGTTGTAAACTAGTAAATTATCTTTTGTAGTTTTTTTATTTCTTTTTCATTTAAATTTTGTAAAAGTGTTATTGAATATAATTCATTGAGTATATGAATTTCACGCCGATATTCAATTTAATTTTTAACAAGATAAACACGATTTACAGAATTGTTAAATAGATCATGCAATAATTTTTTCTAACAAAACCTAAATTTAAAGAACGAGAAGTATATCACAGTTGATAAAAATATTAAAGGCGATTCGTAATATATCAGTGTAATAATTTATTTTTTTGCGGGATCGCGGTCATCTCGACCGCATCTTTAGGCGTTTTTTGTACAAAAAAGATGCAGGCGTTCCCGCCGGCTAAAATATTTTTTAGTAATTCACTTAAATTTAAAATCTAAAATCTAAAATTACAAAATCTGATTTCTCTGTGTTCTCTGTGTTCTCTGTGGTTAATATAAAAAATATTCCACTGATATATTACTAAAAAACGAATTTTAAAGTGTAATTGATATATTACGATTTTTTTGTGAATTGAAAATTGGACTTGAACCGATTTCGTAAAATCATTAAACTTCCCGTAATAATTTGTAAGTTAGAAATAATGAGCAAATGTGAATTGTCATTAAATGAGAATTAAAAATCTAGTAATATATTAATGTAACATTTTAAACAACTCTTTGAAATTTCAGTATTATTGCAACGTTTATTGACAATATTTTAAATTACAAAGAATATAATTAACGGTAATAAAGTTAGTGAAAGATGAACTCGAAACCTTTGAAAAATTTCACTGATATATTACAAAAATTTACGAAAAATTAACCCTATCAACTAAACAGAAATTTAGAGGAGTTACAATGTTGCTTTTTAGACAATTTTATTTTTTACCGCTTTTATCGGTTTTGTTTTTTTATTTATCGCACATATTGTTATCAGACGAGACGCTATTTGTTAAACCTGATACATCGGCAAATATTTCGGCGAAATCTTTAACATCTGCGTCTGCGGCGGCAGCTGCTGCGGCGGCGGTGACAACGTCGGGCGGTAACGTTGGAAATTCGCAGATTCAAATCGGGACAGCTGATCCGGTTTTAGGAAATCGTATTGCGAAAATATCGAATCAGCTGCGTGAAATTCCTAAAGATGCCGAACAAATCTGGCGTGAATATGATATTACACCATACACAAAAGGCAGAAAATTTTTAGATAGTTTGCAACACGAACAAACAATTGTCGATTGGATATTACGACAAACCGGAACCAAAATATGGCACTCGGCACCGTTTGGAATATTGACAGCAGATTCAGATAAACTTTACGTTTACAATACAAAAAACGTTCAACTCGTTGTTGCAGATATTGTCGATAGATTTATCCATCCGGTATTGGCTAATGAATCATATTCGATTCGTGTGATTTCACTTTCGCGCCCGAATTGGCTTGTTCGAGGACGTCAATATTTGCAGCCGATTCGTATTTTAAGTCCGGGCGTGCAAGGTTGGGTGCTGGATAAAGAAGGACGCAATTTATTGTTACAAGAATTAGCAAAACGTAATGATTTTAACGAAATCACTTCGCAGCATCTTATTCCTAATGGAATAGCACATCATATTTCGGCAAAACAACAACGCCGATATTTACGTGATATTCAACCGAATCCGTCTGCCGTAAATGGTTATGCCGAAGATTGGGTTACAATCGACGAAGGATTCGATGTAACTTTTGTACCGCTGGCTGCAATGGACGGCTGGAGAACAGATGCAATTATAAAACTAGATATAACACAAATCGACAAAATGATACCATTACAAATTGATGCGCCTACAACTATAAATCCGAAACAAAGAATTGAAATCGAATCACCGCAAGTCGCAAAATTTAATCTGGACGAACAGATACGTTGGCCAAAAGAAAAAGTTTTGCTGCTGGATTTAGGAACTATTCCTTTACCAAACTTAAAACAAACAACAGAATCAAATAATGTGCTTGCAGGATTAGCAAAAAATTTATCAAATACTTCTAAAAAGGCTAACATTCTGCTGGCAATTGAAAAAGTAAACAATGTACAAATTACAACTCCGGCAACTGTAAATCAAATTCCAGCCGTAAGCGGTAACAACATGTATTGGAACAGCAGAAAATAAATTTGAAACCCTTGAGAA
>JAITKS010000101.1 GCA_031278315.1 Planctomycetaceae bacterium
ACAAATACTCAAAACGGCAAAATATCGGTTGTAACCGGTTATTTTACAATAGGAGCGTTGGCTTATCTTGCTAAACAAACACAGGATAAAATTGATGAATACCGCTTTGTTTTGGGAGACATCGTTAATGATAACTCAATGAAAATCAGGACTCTTGACCTCCTGAATGAAGAGATCAATGTTGAAGCCGCTTTGAAATTGAGTCAGGCCGCAAAGGAAGCTGTTGCGTTTTTGGAACTCGAAAAAGTACAGATCAAAACTCTTGAACCGAATTTCTGTCACGCCAAATTGTATCTGTACAAAAATAAACAGAACAATAATAACAAAGATGATTATTACATTTCGGGAAGTTCCAACTTAACCGAAGCAGGAATCGGTTTAAATAAAACGAATAACGTAGAATTAAATATTACCGGAACCGGTATGGAACCAGTCTATAAAGAACTTGCCGAGTGGTTTGAAAATCTGTGGAGCAAACAGCAGGCACACAAAGAAAAAACAATTAAAGATGAAAAAGGGAATGAGAAAAAAATTGATTTCAAAAAATATCTGATTGAAGAAATTAAAAAAATCTTTGTCGAATATACGCCCAAACAACTTTATTACAAAATTTTGTTTGAACTATTCGGCGAAAATCTCTTAAAGGAAAAAGATGACGCAGATTTCAATCGAAAAATAGGGCGTTTGGAAAATACGGCAATTTATAATGCGCTATACGAATTTCAACGAAAAGGCGCATTGAGTTTAATCAAAATGTTGCAAAAATATAATGGAGCAATTTTAGCGGATGCTGTTGGTTTAGGAAAAACATGGACTGCTCTTGCTGTTATGAAATTCTATCAACTACAAGGTCATGAAGTCATTTTAATTTGTCCGAAAAAGTTACAACACAATTGGAAAATGTATCACAAAAATCTGGAATCAAGATTTGAAAGAGATGGTTTTGAATATTTTGTCCGTTTTCATACTGACCTTACGGAAAGTCTAATGTTACGGCACGACGACAGAGCCGATAAGTTATTTATCAATGATAAACCAAAACTTTTTGTAATCGACGAAAGTCATAATATGCGCAACGATAAATCGAAACGATACAAATATCTAACGGAAAATATATTGTCGAAGAACGAAGATGTGAAAATGTTGTTACTTTCGGCAACACCGATTAACAATTCTTTACTTGATATTCGTAATCAGTTTAAACTTATGGCTGCCGGAAAAGAAGATGGTTTTAAGGACAATTTGGAAGTCGGCGAATTACTTTCTATTTTTAAAAAAGCTCAAGAAAAATTTAATGAATGGACACAAAACGATCTTTCACGAATCAGCGATTTGGTCAAACAGCTGCCTGATCATTTTTTCAAGTTGATGGATGCTCTCACTGTTGCGCGGACTCGTAAAATGATTGAAGGATTACAAAACGATTTGGTTTTTCCTAAAAAAGAAAAACCGATCAATCGTTTTGTAACACCTACAAAAATAGGAAATTACAATAGTTTTGAAGAATTGTTTGACCATTTTCCGCCAATGCTTTCGGGTTATCAGCCGGCTTGTTATATTGATGAGTATGATACTAAAAGCGTGTTAGAAAATGAAAAAATGCGTGACCGTTTTTTAGTAAAAATGATGTACATTTTATTGGTGAAACGGTTGGAATCGTCATGGTTTTCGTTTCAGAAAACTGCCGAAAAAGTATTGAAACATCATCAAGACGCACTCGACAAAATAGAAGAATATCAGCGAACAAAGCAAAACAGAGATTCCGACAATGAATTACCGTTATTTGATGAAGTGTTATTTGAGGAAGAGGACAAAATGCAGGAACAATTAGATGATTTTGAACTTGGTAAAAGACGAAAAATAAAATTAATTGATATTGATAAAACCGGTAAACTTGAAGCATTTAAAAAAGACTTAAAAACCGATATAGAAAAATTAGACGCTTTGAAATCAAATTTAGACCGCTTTGCGGCAAACATTGAAAACGAAATTAAAACGCCGAGAAATCATAAAAGTATTGATGATAAATTGCAGGATTTGATTGAGCAAATTAAAAATAAAAGAGTAAAATCTGAAAACAACGGCAATCCCAAAGTCGTGATTTTTACCGTTTATACTGACACCGCCCAATACTTGTATAATCAACTTAAATCGCGCGGTTTTGATAAGATTGCATTTGTGAGCGGTGATCGTTCTGCGGTTTGGAATGAAGATCATGAAACAAAAAAATATGAACTGATTTTGGAACGTTTTGCTCCTTTTACAAAACTTTTCAGAGAAAAAGAATGGACATTCACTCCGTCAAACGAAACTTTGACGCCGTTACAACAATTTGAAGAATGGAAAAATTGGATTGCGGAAAAGGATTCTCAAACATACGAAAAGTTAAATAAGCCGATTGACATACTAATTTCAACAGACGTATTAAGTGAAGGGCAAAACTTGCAGGATTGTGATATGGTGATAAATTACGATATTCATTGGAATCCTGTTCGTGTAATTCAGCGTTTCGGACGTATTGACCGTCTTGGTTCGCCCAATGAAAAAATCTTTGGAATAAATTATTGGCCTTCGGAAAATATCAATAATTATTTGAATTTGCAAAATCGTATCGAAAAACGTATGGCGACGATGAGATTAGCGGGTTCGGAAGTTCCTGAAAAGTTTACGGATAGTTTTAACGAAAGGATTAAAGACGAAGAGTTGGAACAAAGGCAAAATAAAAAAATGCTGCAACAAATGGAAACAACATGGGATGATATTGAAACAGAAAAAACATTGGGGTTTGACGATCTGTCGTTAGAAACGTTCCGTCAAGAGTTGATGGAAGAACTGAAACAGAATGAGCAATATTATAAATCATTGCCAAACGGAATTTATACCGGTTTCAAAATTGCCGACGACTCTTGTAAGGAAGAGGGAATTATTGTTTTATTAAAATCAAAATTTGCCGTTGAAAATCAAGACCCGTACGAACTGATTTATATTAACAAATCGGGAAAATCGGTTTTGCTCAACAGAAAAGAAGTTTTAGATGCTCTAGCAAAACACAAAGATGAAATACGGTTTGTTCCAGACACTATTGAAAACGGCGATACAACCGAAATTCAAACGCTTTCCAACGCTCTGTTGAAATGGATTACAGCGCAAGCGTCAGAAGAGTCAATAAAACAAATTCAAAATGTATTTTCAGACGACGTTATTACGCAGTTAATAACATCAGGACAAACAAAAAATGAAGAAAAATACCAACCGAAAAATTTTGATTTAATCACTTGGTTTATCATTTCAAAATAAACAATAACATGAATATTGATATTTCTATTTTCAACAATCAGGAACTTTTTACCGCTGCAAATAATTTTTTCTTGCAGTTGGGTATAACGTTAAATTCCAATACGGCAATGCCGTTGCCCGCAAAAGAATTGCTTGCGGAAAAATATTGCGGGGAATTTAATTGTATCGAAAAACTTTATTTTGCAGGTATCGTTGACAAAAACGTTTTTGAAACAACGTTGTCTGATAAAAAATCTGATAAAAAATATACAATCGATGACGCAAAATCTATCGGCAGTAATGCGAAAAATTATGAAGGCTTGATGATTTTTGCTATTCAACTTAATCGTCATCCGGCAAGAACGCAAATTGCTAATTTGTCGCGGGCGTTCAACATGAAATTGAAAGCCGTACCGACAGCGTTATTATTGAAATATGACAATTTCATTTCTCTTGTGTTACCGGAACGATTTTTGTACAAACAAGAATGGCGTGAAGGCAAAAAAGTCGGAAAGGTGATTATTCTGCGCGATATAAATACTGATAATCCTCACACCGGACACTTGCGCATTTTACAAGATTTAGCAAATCACAACGCAATGAATTATAACGAATTGCATGAGGCGTGGCTAAAGGTTTTAGATGTTAATATTCTTAATAAACAATTTTTTCAGGAAATCTCTAACTGGTATTTCTGGGCAATTGAAAACGTACAATTTCCCGACGATAAAGACAAGAATATTGAAACCCGCA
>JAITKS010000113.1 GCA_031278315.1 Planctomycetaceae bacterium
CAAGTCCCGCAGGGACGACACTTGATTATTAGCTTTCTCATTATTACACCCCGAAGGGGTATCTCCAATGTAGCCGTGCGTGGTGTACTCACCACACACGGAATCAAATGGATAAATTATCTCACAAAAATCAAATGAATACATTAACACACAAATCAAATGGATAAATTAACACAAAATATAAAATTTAAGTGAATTACTAAAAAATATTTTAGCTGGGAACGCAGGCGTCCCGCCTGCATCTTTTTTGTACAAAAAACGCCTAAAGATGCGGTCGAGACAACCGCGTTCCCGAAAAAATAAATTATTCCACTGATATATTATTATTTATTTTTTATCATTTACTAATTGTTTTAATCCGTCTCTAAAAGTTATGAAACTTGGTGAAGTATTATTTTCGGTGTCCATATATTTTGCGATATTATCTGCCCATTGACATTTTTCACGTCCGATTTGCGGATATCCGATTTCAGTCAATTTTTCGGAGCCGCCTCGAAAAATTGCATCTGCTAACCATTCCCATGTTCCGCAAATTGAATCTTGTACATAACTATCGAGGACATATTTTTTCGCAAATGGATACGCTTTTAGAATAGCACGTTTATCGCCGAGCAGCCATGCCTCGCCCTCTTCGACTGCAAGAAAAACATTGCCCGAAAATTTATGCTCGCAAGAACAACAAAACAATTCATTCATCTGCAGCAAGAACTCGTCGTAATTACGATAATCTAGATCAACTATCACTGCGACAATTAAACCGATACCGGCTTCAAACGATTTCCTGTATGCGGTCAATTGAATCGAAAGAGTTTGAAAAAGTATCGAATCCCACGGCAACGTTTTGGCTAATCGGCGAGGCATACGCGACATAACACGATGTTTCAAATCTTGAATATTTATAACGCGTATCTTGTGTCCGTTGCCGTAACCTATTATTTGCGGAATTAAATGTTCCAACATTATCTTACCGGAAGCGTCTTCAACAAGAATTTCTACTCGCATAAAATATAACTTTGTAACAATACTAAAAAACTTAGCAGCAATGAATTTTCAAAAAAACAAAACCTTATTACCTCGTAACCGTATTGTTGAAAAATGAACTTGACACCTTTGATAAATTTCACCGACCGAATATATTACCGCTATCTCAATTTATTTTTTTCTGAACTGATTCCAGGTATAGTCAAAACTTGAATTGCTATGTGCATTTGTACAGATAGATGTTCTTTAGTTTCTTTACCTGTTAGTCTTTGGATTTCTTTATTGTCAGCGTCTAATATTAGAACTGTCGGAAAACCGTTTACTCGATACGATTCGCAGATTGCACCCGATAAAGCACCGTCAACTGATACGCAAATAAAATATTTCGCAAGCCGCCGGATTTCTTGATTGCTGAATAATTCAAACGAGCGTTTACAACTCTCATTATCAGACAGTGTGAAAAAAATTAACAACGGTTTTCGTTCAGTGCGTGATAATTCTTTTGCCTTATTAAAGTCGTCCAAGAATATTACAGTATCTGATTCGTTGCTTCGTTCAACAGACACCGAAGATTCGTATGGTAATCGGCTATGTAATCTCGGTTCAAAAATAAAGAATACAAAAATCAACACAAAAAATATTGTCAAAATAAAAAATAATACAGTTCTTATAAACATGAAAAAATCAAAAAAAAATCAAAAAAATACAACTCTAACTATGAATTTAAGCTGTTCAAAAATAATTTATTAAACCTGTCTCATATCAACAAGCAGGACATAAACAAGCAGACAAATATGACCAAAATAAAAAAATGAACGGCAGCTTAAATTCTTTTAAAACAAAAAAATGTAACTATTCAGTAGTTTGTCTGAAGCCGAAGCCGTTGGTTCGGCAAGTTACTGAATAGTTGCAAAATTCTACTAAAATATTTTCATTGAACAGCTGCAAAAAATTATGTCAAAATAAAATATAAACGTTATGCAAAAAATAAACGCCGGCAAACGTTTATTTGAATCTCATTTTATTTTTTATGAACAAACGCTGAAACAATTTTGTTAATCTGAATATTGAATATTTGTGATGTTATGTCTTTGTTTGCTCGGATATGTTGCGGGACGAGACGGCAGCTCTTGAGCGGCGAATTCTTCGTCGTTTGTTATTTTCGTTTTAACTTTTTGATTCGGCTGGGGTAATTGTTTGGGTTTAACTTTATTGGTTCCAATTAGATTTGTAATCGGCGACAAAAGACGGCTAATTGTTCCCTCTGGTTGAGTTGTGTTTTGTGAGTATTGTGAATTGTTATTTGATTTTTGTTGAGAGTTCGTATTATTTTGCGCAACGATATTTTTATTGTTATTTTGATTTTGTTTTTGATTTTGTTTTTTTCGGTCAATGTTGGAATTATCTGCGGTCTGATTTTTCTTATTACCTTTGATAAAGTTTACAGCAGATGCAAAAACGTTTTCGTTATTCTTTGTTGAGGTTTTATAGTTTACGGGTTGTATGTTTGAATTATTTGATATGGTTTGTTGTTGATTATTATTTTGCGATTTTATTGCGGCGAGTTGTTTTTGTTTCAATTGATTTTTTTCGATAATTAAGTTACGTGATTCTTCTTCGATTTCTTTTTGACGTTTTTCTAAAATTTTTGCGTGTTTTTGTTGTTCGAATTTTATTTGTTCAGCTTGGATTGCGAGTTCGTTCAATTGTTTTTGTCGATTAGTTTCAAATTCTGCGATTTCTGCTTCTTGTTCAGTTTTGGCGTCGATTTTTGCTTGTAATTTTTCAGCTTTTTCGATAGCAAGACGTTTCATTTTTGCATTTTTAATTTCTGTAGTTTGTGCATCGATTTCTGCTTCAACTTCGTCGAGTGCGGCTACCATTCCTTCTAAATATGCGTGTTCGATTTCGGCGTCGTCTGGTGTGTTACTATTATTATTTTTGTAACGATTTGTATTTTGTGAAACGTTGTTATTTTCGTTTTCATTTGTATTTGTTTTTTGTACAGAAATTCCTTTTCGCCGATTAAAAGCGGGTTCGGTTGGCACAGAGTGAAATCTTGGCAGCGGCATCATTGATTTTTTATCTTGTTTTGTAACGGCGGTTTCGTTAATCGAATTATTATTTTCATCGTCGATATTATCGGTATCGCTTTGATCATTGTCGTACAGTTCGGGTTGTAGTGGCGGAGGATTTCGCAAACTGCCGTTATCGTTTACAAATTCCGGATTATTTGCCGCATTGATATAATTGGGATTTGTAACATAATTCGTTCTGTAATTGTTTGGATAATTATTTTGTTGATATGAATAATTTATTCCGTTACGTAAATTCTGCGGTGCAATTCCGTTGACTTGAGTTACATTGCCGTAACCGTTATATCCCGCATAATTGCCGTAGTTATTATTCGCAGCAGGAAAGACGCCGCCGTTGTTTCTATTAAATCCGTTATTTCCGTTAAATCCGTTATTTCTAGCAATGAGTTCAGCGGCGAGTGGTGCTGCGTTATTCAAAACCAAACCAACGGGTACAGCTGTACCGCAACCTTGTGTCATTCCGCATGGATGATTAGGCGAGCAACCCGGGTGAGAGCCGCAAGTCTTAATTACGATTTGAGAATTAATTGTTCCATTGGGCAATTGGACTCCGTTAGGAGTCATCTGACCTGCTGGTGTAACAACTCCGTTAGCGGCAACGTAACCTCCTCCGTGTATTGCGGATACTCCGGGTACAATACCCATTGAAACGAGTATGCCGTTAGGTCCGGCAACTGTTGTAGGTTTAGTTGGTACAGGTTTGGGCGGAGCAACATTATTATTGTTGTTGTTGTTGTTTGGAATAGGATTCGATTGTGTTGTTGAAATTGGAGTTGGCGAGGTTGGAATTGGAGTTGGTGAAATTGGAGCGGCTGACGGTATAGTTAGGGGCAAAGAAGGAAATGACAAAGAGGGCAAAGTTAATCCATTGATCAGATTATTGTTGAATCCGTAAGGCTGCATTATTGCGGGTTGATTAGCGAGGTATGGATTAGCGATTGGGCGGCCGCAGTTAGGTGTCATACCGCAAGGTTTCATTGGGCTGCAAAATGGTGTTAAGCCGCAAGCTCGCGGGAAGCGTGAGTTAGGGGCGAATGAATTAGGGGCGAATGAGTTAGGGTTTGTAGGATCGATCCACATTCCGCAACCCGGAATTTCGCAGCATGGATTATTGGCGGTGCAATCGGGTTTTAATCCGCAGTAGCGTCGAAATTTTTTACCGTTTGTTGTTGGTGATTGTGAATTTTCGTTATTGCAGTTGCATGAAGATTTATTGTGTCCTAATTTGCAGGTTCTTTCCGAATCGCAACCGGTATCGGGCGGGCAACCGATCCAAGGCGGACGATTATATTCAAGACTAATAATATGACCGCGATTAACTGCTGTATGTGAGCAACCGGTAAAAGTTACGGAAGTAAATATCGAAATTAAACTTACAATTGACACAATTAAATGTGAATAAGTGAAAGTAAAATTGTTATTACGATTATTGTTTAGCAATTGCGGGGTGATAAATTGAAAAATCGAATTAACTGACGACAAGACGGCGCAAGCTAAATGAGTTTCGGCTGTGAGCAGTTTATAAAAACAGGCTGCTGTCAAACGAATAAAAACGGTAACAAAAGATGTTAGAAGTGTTATTATTTTTTGTAACATTTTTGTTGACGTAAATATTTGAAAGGCTGCAATCTGGACACCGGTATTAGTGAATGATTTCTTTTGCATGATTTTCTTTGATAATTTTGATCTTTGATTTGTATCTTGATCTTGAACCAGTTGTATAATTTTTTTGTAACGATAAATAGTCGAACACGGTTTTGATGGTTTGGGGTTATTGTGACGGTTTGGTTATGTTTATTATTAAGTGAAAAAGCAATTCTGATATTTTTTGAATTGTGAATTTTGAATCAAAAATTTTATTGGGAGTTAATTAAGATTGACATTTTTTGTTGTAATTCTCAATAATATTTAATTTGATTTTGTGATTGTTGATTGAGATTCTCGGTGATATTATTTTTTTCTTATGTTTGGTGTGGAAAGAATCGGCTTGTTATAACCCGAATAATTAGAAAAATCGTTAAACTTGACGCATTTTCTCAAAAATTCCGTCCGACTTTTGTTAGAATAGCTAGAATGAGTAATTTACTCAAGAAATTTTTACAATATTTCACAGGAGTCAACAGTATTTAAAGTATCTAAAGCAATTTATTCGTGGTTATCTAGTCTGTATTTTTAGTTTTTGTTTAGATTCCCATTTCTGGTAATGTATCAATGATTTTTACACTTTCTACGCTTAGTGTGATTATTCGTTTTATTAAATTCACGATGTATTCGGGATCGTTTTGTTCTTCACACCAATCATTCGGGTCGTTGATTATGCTGCTCTCTTTGTGAGTTGAAATTTGATAACGATCCAAAATCCAATC
>JAITKS010000116.1 GCA_031278315.1 Planctomycetaceae bacterium
ATCGACAACTTCGGGCGGATAACCTGTTTGATCGATCACGAAATTGATCAAAAAAGATTCAATCTCGTCGGGGTCTAGTTGCCGGTTTGGTTGTTGTTCTATTGGTGTAGAATTATTCGTTGTATTATTCGTAACGATATTTACGTCAGACGGAATTTCGGGTTTGTTCGATGGTGTAATTTCATTTGAATTTCCGAGTAGGAAATCTTTGACGGTTCGCAGAGTTGGAAATTGATCTAGTGTGAGATCGCCGTTTGGTTTGATATCAAAGTATTGTCCGATTTCGCCGAAAAGTTGGGCTTTTTTGATGCTGTCTATTCCGAGATCGGATTCCAAGTCAACGTCCATATCGACGACTTCGGGCGGATAACCTGTTTGATCGATCACGAAATTGATCAAAAACGATTCAATCTCGTCGGCAGAAATTGCTGCAGATTTTATTTCAGATTTGGTATCTGATTTTATTTCAGGTTTGATTTCTGATTTAATTTCAGGTTTAATTTCTGGTTTGATTTCTGGTTTTTGTGTTGATTGAATTTCTGTAACGTTTGATTTATCGGCAATTGGAATTTGTTGAATTGTCGGCATGAAATCGGTTTGTTTTCGATTTATGCTTTTTGCGGTTGCTTCTTGCCGGAGTCTTTCGCGGCGTCGTTCCGTTGCGTCGAAATGTATGATAGTTAGTTTCATATTTTTTTCTTTGTTTATTAGGTTTTGAGATTCTGTAACATTATTTTTTGTTACGGAATTTATTTTTGTGGTAATTATTTCATCGGCGTTGATATTATTTACGTCGATGTTTTTTGTGTTTGTTCCTTTTTGTACGATAAAGTGTTGAATTGAATGATTTCTTCCTGAAACGTGAATAGCGATTCCTGAATGGTCGTCGTTGATGCTTGGTTTTAGTTGGATTGCGCCGCCGTCGTTGTTGTCATCGTTGTCATCGTTGTTGTTGTGTTGGAGTTGATTTTGTTGGAGTTGATTTTGTTCTTTGTGTTGATTTTGTTGGATGTATTTATTTCGTTTGATTGGTAATTTATGTTTATCGAGTAATTCGATAGCGGTCAAGAGTGCGATTGCGGCTGATGTTGTCGGCATGTATCCGAATTGATCGATTCTTGTATCGACTGGGCATTGCGGGTAGTAACGTCTTATTTGTGAGACTACGGCGGTTTCGTTTTCGAGTTTACCGGAATGAATAACTTCGACGGCGATAATATCAGTTGGATCGGTAATTGCTTTTGCACCTTTGATAGCTGTTGAGGCTTTCATTGCGGTTACGGAGCCGTGTAAAATTCCGTATATTGGATCGTTATCGCGTTTTGCGTCTTTGAGACGTTTTAGCAAAAGTACGACACAACCTTCGCTTGGTACGACTCCTGTACGGTAATTTCCGAGTGGTGTAATTTTATCTGTTGGTTGTTCGAGTTCGTTGTTGATTTTCAAATCGAGGAATCTTTCCGGAGTGATACTTCGTTCACCGCATAGGCAGAACATCATGTCGTTTGATTTATCGAATAGCATATCTAAGCAGCAATTTATCACTGCACCGACAGAGCGTTCTTCGGCATCAATTGCGACGCCTCCGCCCATTAAATTGTAAGACTTCGTGATTCGGGACGCTAATGTACTTGCCGTAAAACTGCCTGTCTCGTCGATCAAAGCGGGGAAGCGTTTATAAATTCTGCTGCGAATTTCTTGACGGATATTTTTAATTGAATCCGGTGAAATTTTGCCGTCTAAATAATTTTCAACGAATGTTTCGATATCAGGTGAACGTAAATCGAGTTCTAGTTGTGAAGCGAAATCGCCTCCGAAAAAAGTGCCGACGATACAGCCGGTTCGTTTTCGCGGAATTGGTTTGATTTCGTTACCGTCGGCGTCGATGTATCCTGCGTTTTGCAATGCTTGATCGACCGCATCGAGAAACATAAATTGCAACGGACTCGCTTGCTCAAGTTGTTTAGGCGGAACTTTATGACGTTTCCAATCGTAGCTGTAATTTTCGACTAATGCAGCGTCAGAAAATTGAATTTGCCAATCTTCGTCATTGTCTGAATTTTTTGAATTATCGGGATTTATGTAGAGTTCTTTGTTCCATCTATTTTTCGGTATCGGCATACGTATATCGGTACCTTCGTTGAGTTTTATTTGAAATTCAGTTTGTGATTTTGCGGCGGGCAGAATCATGCCTGTTCCGATAATTGCAATTGCACTTGATGCATGATTCTCAAATGGTTTTTCGTAACAAAAAACTTTATCAGCGATATAATCTTCGACGACAACATGAACATTAAGTCCTCCGATACCAAATGCACTAACGGCAGCACGGCGCGGTGTAACATTATCTTTTTTCCAATCGATTGCGCCGGCAGTTGGAAACATTGGAATTGTTGCCCAATCGATATCTCGATTCAATTCGGAATCGGCGGAAATTGTTGCGGGAATTGATTCGTATTTCAGTTGAACAAGAATTTTCACCAAGCCCGCAAGACCCGAATTTTCAAGCGTATGACCAATATTACGTTTAATACTGCCGACAGGAAGTGAACGCGGTATCCGAAAACGATTAATATTAGAATCACGAAAAACTGTTGTTAATGATTCTAATTCCGTTGCGTCGCCAAGATGAGTTGATGTAGCATGACATTCAATATATTGCAAGCCTTCGAGAACTTTCGAATCAGAATATGCACGCCGAATTGATTCAATCTGACCTTCACTGCGAGGTGCCCAAAGACTTTTACCTTTACCGTCACTTGAAATACCAATACCTCGAACCAACGCATAAATCGGATTACCGTCCCGTAATGCGTGCGGTAAACTTTTTAAAATCACTGTAACGTAACCTTCGCCGACAATTAAGCCGTCGGCTTGTTCGGTAAACGGCACCGAGCCTTTAGCCGAAAGCGAATGTGCAAGCGAAAATAAAATTAACGTGTTTACATGAAAACATGAAGCTCCGCCGACGATAGCTGTTTCGATTTCGCCGCGCCGAATTGATTGAACTGCATGAGCTAACGCTTGAAGCGACGAAGCACATGAAGAGTTGAATGTCATTGCGGGACCGTGTAAATGATAAGCACGTGAAATATATTTGGCGACAGCACTAGGAGAAAGATCAGGATTATTGGAGACTGAACGATGCGGCAGCTTTTGACGGAAAAAATTAATTAGATCGTTAATTAATTTATTCGAATCGATTTTTTCTTCGTCGATTGATTTAATATCACGCAGTAATTCTGCTGCTTCGGGAATTAAATTTCCGAAACAGTAATCGCCGCCTAATCCGCTTGGCGTCGCATGACCGATAAAAACACCGGCAGATTGATCAGCTAAATCCATCGGACGAATTCCGGCGGATCCCATCGCTTCGACTACCGTATGAGCATAAGCAACATGAGCTTTATCGAGTCCTTTTATCTCATCGATTGAAAGAAATGGAAATGCGTTATCGATACGAGCCGTATTGATAACGGAGTAATCAACAAGTGCCGCAAGATCGCTATACGTGAAACCGGCTAGACCTTTACGAGAATCAAAAAGCCGTTTGCGATCAAGTTGTGTATCGGATAAACGAACTATTCCAGTACCGCCTGTATTAAGCATTTTCCAAAGTGATTCTTTATCGGAAGCTCCGGGCAATAAAAATCCAAATCCGACAATTGCAACTGGAGTTGTAAGGGTTTTAGTATTCATTTCGATGTTTCCTTTGTGTATTATTTTTTAGTTGATAAGTTTAATTAATGTGTCGATTTTACTGTGTTGATTTTACTGTGTTGATTTTACTGAATTGATTTTTGAGTATCGTGAGCATGATAAATTTGTTTAGCAAGTTGAAAAAAATTTTTTTCGTTTGTTAAATTTTCGTTACGATAAATAAAATCGAATTTTGTAATATATTAGTGAAATAATTTATTGTTGTCGGGATCGCGGTCGTCTCGACCGCATCTTTAGGCGTTTTTTGTACAAAATGCAGGCGGGACGCCTGCGTTCCCGCCAGCTAAAATATTTTTTAGTAATTCACTTAAATTTAAAATCTAAAATTACGATCTCTCTGTGTTCTCTGTGTTCTCTGTGGTTAATAAAACAAAAAATCCGCTGATATATTACCGAATTTTTAAATTGACATTGTTTATTGATATTTTTATTGACAATTATTTACTATTAATTCTTGTAGAAATTTTTTACATATATTTATTCCGTTTTGCGTTGAGTTTTCGATATGAATACCGCCTGATTTTAATGCGTCGTTGAATGAATATTTGTTGACAATTATATGATTAAACGTATTAGCATTTACATAAATTATTGTTTTATTATCAGTCGGCAAACCTTTATTGTATTCTAATTTTTTATTTTCGGCATTGTAATTTATAGTCCATGCGCCGCCGCCGCTGCCGTTGACTTGTAAACCGAATGATTCAATATTATCAACTCGGTCTTGATGTAATTGTTCGATTCGATTCCAATTATTGACACTTGATGATTTTTTGTACAAAAAATCGTGAATCCAATTTTCGGGTTTAATTGGTTGCGGTTTAGGCCATCCGAATCCGTTTTCTAGTGAGTACATTGCCATTCGTAATAACATTTCCGGTGTTACTTCGGGGCAAGGTAAATCTGACAAAACTGTTTCTGTATTCGTTCTATCGAAAATCGGATCATCACGCCAATATGCTTTGTACACTTCCATCTGTTCGCGAAAAACGTCGCCGATCATCGAGATACCCAGCTCGTTTGAATTAGAATTTGACTGGTTAACTGCAATTGATTTATCGTTACAATTATTCTTATTCTGATTCTTGTTTTGATTCTTATTCTGCATTTTGAGCGTGTACATTTTTAACGCTTGTTCAAAGACATGTAAAGTTGTCTCGCAAGTAGTCGGATTTTTCGGCGTTAAATGATATGTTTTACCGTGATTTTGCGGTGTAGTTAAAATTCGTACTATCGCAGCGGAAATCCAATCGACGGGAACGAAATGTTTTCGTTCTGTTCCTGTAAGTCCTAACAGTGCCAAAAGCGGCGCACCATCTACTATTGAATCTGTATCTACAAATGAGTGTACTATTTTCAGCGGAGTATAATAACCATGAAACGTTGAAGTATAACCGTTATTCGAATCGCCGATAATTATTGCCGGTCTATAAACGGTAAGCGATTCGAGGAACGTTGCAGACCGTACTAATTTTTCTGCTGTTACTTTTGATTTTTCGTAATCGTTACCGAACTCTTGACCGACATCAAGTTCCGATTCGAAACATGTATTTGTCCGCAAGCCGCAAATGTAACTTGTCGATACGTGATGAAATTGCCGGATTCCTGTTTCTTCGCAAAATTTCAATATATTTTCCGTACCGTTTACATTTGATCTGTACGGTTCGTTTGTTTTATCATCGAGTTGAAAAGACAAACTAGCAGCATTGTGAAGTACAGTATCGCAATGTTCTTTAATCCATGTGAGTTCAAATTCATTGAAACCGAACATTGGTTTTGACAAATCGCCTTCAAAGACAACCGGCCGCGGCAAAATGATTCCGTTATCTTTTTCAAAACGTGCCAAAATACTTTCTATTCGTTGAACTCCGTTTTCAAATCGATTAGAACGTACCATCGTTGCACAGCTCTGTCCTGCTGCAAGTAAATCTCGTAACAGGTAGGCACCAAGTAATCCAGTTGTACCTGTTATAAAAACATATTTATTTGTTATCATATTTTTTAAGCTGCCCATTTAAAGGCGATTTTTATTTTGTAAACGATCACGAATTGCAACCGTTTGCGAAAATTTTTATTTTTGTGAATGTTCATTTTTTTAATTTTAAAATCGTAATACAATTCAATGATTTCAAACCAGCCCTGAAAGGGCGACCGGATTATAACCCGCCCCAGCGGGGCGGGTAAAATCCTCCCAAAACCTAAGCCCTGAAAGGGCGGCCGGATATTGAGACTCATAACCGACGTAATGGAAACGGAACAATAATTGTTGTTAATAATTGTTGTCGTTATTTTTTACCGCCCTTTCAGGGCGTATTGTTTCATAAATATCTATCTAAAAACATTATGCGCCTCTTATTGCTGCGCCGCCGTCTATTGTTATTGTTTCACCTTGAATCATATCGCTTAAAGACGAGGCGAGGAATAAAATTGTGTCTGCTACGTCTTCGGGTTGAAGTATTCTTTCGCCGACTTGGGTGAAATTGATTTGGTCGTTGAATAATTTTTCGGCGTTTGGTAATCGTCTTGACGAATCAGTTGCGACTAATCCGGCGCGTACAACGTTTATGTTTACGCCTTTATCACCGATTTCGAGAGTTAAATGTCTCACGAGACTTTCGAGCGCAGCTTTCGACGCTCCGACAAGTCCGTACATCGGCAGACCCGCAATTGCACCGTGACTAGATATAGTAATAATTTTCCCGCGTGTTGTTTCTTTTTCTAATAGCGGCATCGATGATTGAACCAAGTACAACAATGCTAGTACGTTGGTATGAAAAGCGGCATCAAAGTTTTTATTTGACGCTGCTAATAATGGCCGAAATCCGCCTGTTGCGGCGTTACTGACCAAAATATTAAGACGTCCGATTTCTGTTTTAATAAAATCGAACATCATATCGACGTCTTCTTTTTCGCTAACATCGGCTTTGATTACCCAAGTGCGGCGTCCGAGATTCATTATTTCGTTGGCGGTATCTTCCGCCAAATTACGTGATGTAACATAATTAACGATAACGTCAGCACCAGCTTCCGCAAGACGAATCGCCGCCGCACGGCCTATTCCGCGTGAAGCACCCGTTACAAGTGCAACTTTGTTAGTTAAATTTATATTCATTTTTTTTCTCCTTGATTTTAAATAAATTTTTTAAACACAAATTTCACGAAATTATCTAAAAAAACATTTCGTGTTTTTTCATTACAATTTAATGATTTCAAACCACCCCTAAAAAGGGAGATCGGATATTGAATCAATAACCAATGTAACGGAAACGAAACAATAATTGTTGGTAATAATAATCGTGCCGTTTCAAACCAGACCTAAAAAGGAGATCGGATTATAACCCGCTCCATCGGGGCGGGTAAAAGTCCTGTTGACCTTTCAGGGTGTATTTTATTTTTATGATTTAATGATTTGCGTGTTTGGTTTTTTGGTTTTTTTAAGGGGGAAAGGGGGAAGGGGGAAATTACATTATTAGTAATCTGCAGCTGTAGCCTTGACAGTAGGAAATAGGAGTGTTGTCTTCGCCGATTTGAATGAAATCAAATTTTATGATGTTAGATTTATGTTCCGTTTGCTGAGCATAAATTTTTGTTTTTTCGTTATCATGCGGTTTTCTTAATAATAATAATTTGTCAATGCTTTTCGGCAAACCAATTCCGCCCGTTAGATGCCACGTTGCAAGTCCGCAAAGATATAAACATGAATCAATCGACGCAGGATGCGTTACCCAATTATTTTCTAAACGTTGACCAATAATCTTAACTAACGGCTGCGTGATCGATTCGCCTATAATTTCTGTTTTGTTAATTGCTATCCATCGTAATTCTTGCAGCGTTGGTCCATGATACATTCTGCTGCCCTGCGGAACATACTCAATTGAATTGCGGCGTAAATTGCTCACGTCGATTCGGTTGGATTTCGTCAATAATTCATGCAAACGATTTTGTAATTCAGTTGGAATAAATTCATTACCGGAATAAATCTCAACATCGCCCGAAGCATGAAATCGATTCGGATTTAACACAATACCCTTACTGTTCGCAAACGTTGTTAATAAACGGCACGAAATTTTAATTTGATTATCAGAATCAGAAAAATTATTTATCACAGTTCGCATCGTAAGAGATGAATCGGTGAAAAATCGTAAACCTTCAGCTACGTCGAAATTGTACAAGCACGCCGGATTTTTTGTATCAATAATTCTGGAAACGCCGTATTTTAAGCCGAAAATTATACCCGCCTCAAAAATCGATTCGATCATAAACGCCGCAGGTAAAATCGGTTTATCCGCCAAACGATGATCCGAAATTAAAACATCAGATAACGGATTCCAATTCGTTTCAATTTGATCAAATGTAATTTTATCCGCAAGCGGTAAATCCAATTCAGCCGAGTTAAGTCTTAATTCCGGTGAATAAATGTTACGATAATATTCGTCATCGCAGAATACAATTTCGCTTTCATCTCCGAATTCTAATTCTTCAATCAAACGTTCTGTTCCTTCGACAGGTTGAATTAAATTTATTTTTCGTATTTCACGTGCGCCGTAACTTATTGTTAGCATCATCATTCCGACTTTATCCCATCCGGGCCAGTGAACTGCGAATGAATGCATCTGCGATTTAACACGATGATAAAACTTTTGTAATTTACACAACGCTTCATTGGCGGCACAATAATAAGAATTTCCGTTTGCGCCGAAACGTGCGCTAATTGAAGCAAACGAAATAAAAGCTTCAAGCGGATCATCATTAAGCAGTTGTAAAAGTGAAATCGTATTGTCAGTTTTCAATGACGTAACCAATTTTGCATCAGGAAAATGATGCGGTATCATTTTCATTAAAAAAGCCTGCGGACCGGTTATTCCTGCGCCGTGCATTAAACCTGATATTTTGCCGTCATTTTTATGAATATCATCGATAACATTTTTCAGTTGTGTTGGGTCAGTGATTTCGCATTTGTAATATTTGACATCAATACCGTTTTCCTGCATAGCTCTTAAATTTCTATCTATTTCGAGCTTTTTCTGAAATTCTTCCCATACTTTTGACGGCAATTGACGATTCTTTAACGCTTCACGTGTAATTTGTGCTTTGTACGTTTTCAATTCTTCATCGTTAAGATAACGTAACGATTCATCTATTTGCGGCAGCGTTTGCCGTCCTAAAATCCGTACTTTGAGTTTGTACTGCTTTGCCAACGCTTTAACACATTCAGCAGTTATTCCGCGTGCGCCTCCGGTTACAATCCATACTCCGCCGATAGTGATTTTGTTTTTTACAAGTTGATTTTGTTCAGGTTCAAATTCAGATTCGACTAGCCGCGGCGTCATAATTTGTCCATCAATTACGGAAGATTCAATTCCGAATCGGCTGCCTAGAGTTCCGTTTCCGAGTTCGTTAATTATCGTTTCAGAAAGTAATATCGGCGATTCATTTATCGAGGCGTCGATTATTCGTACAGTTAAATTATCTTTCGATTTTTCGCCGTGTTCAACATAAATTCCTTTTAGTAATCCTGCAATCAACCCTCCTTCAATTCCCATTATTCCCGATTGCGAATCGACCGCATTTCCGATAGCGAAATCACCTCCGAGCGACAGTGCTGCCGCAACCGAACTCTGACTAAATTTGTCTAATTTATGAATAATTTTAAGCCATTCACGTAATAACGCCGCCGGAACTTCAAATCCAACCAAACGCCTGCGCTGCCAATGCTCGGTGATTTCTAAAAATTTAAGCGGGTCAAATAATGCAAGCGGATTACGAGGCGACATTATAAATAAATGTAACGGAAATTCCTCGTCAGAAAATTTATTCAACTTGTCGATAATAATATTTTCATCTTCCGATTCAGGCAAAATTACCGTATTGACACCATGATGTAATAATTTTTCAGCGAGAACCCATGCGTCCGGATTATCGCCGTAAATCAATGCGTTACGTCCGAATTGAAATTGCGGTTTATCCCAATCATTATCGTTACGAATATTATTGTTCGGTCTCGGCGACATTTTAATAATCAACCGTTTCATCGTGCGGCTGTTGCGATGATCGCTGCGGTACGGCTTAAAATCAAACGTTTGATCTTGCTGCTTACTAGAATTAAAAACAGATTCAATCGATTCAGACGGAACATTTATCGTTACATTAAATTCATTTATTCGTTTTGACGGCTCTACAACTCGGTTGACATTATTTGACATAACATTATCAAGTTTCGGCTGAATAATATTCTTTTCCGGCGAATCAACACGGCTTAAAATTGAGTTTACAGTTTGACTCACAATTGGTTTCACAGTTTGATTTATAGTTTGACTCACGGTTTGATTTACGGTTTGATTTACAGTTTGATTTACAGTTTGATTCACAGTTTGATTCACAGTTTGATTCACGGTTTGATTCACAGTTTGATCTACAGTTTGATTTACGGTTTGATTTACGGTTTGATTTTCTCTTTCGCTAATTGTTTTACCGGAGTCATTTAAGAATAACTCGAATTGACGTGAAAGTATTTTCCAATCGCAGATTGTAACTTCGTTATCTGGAGTATTGAATCCGAGTTCTTCGCCAATAAATTTTAAAGCAGACGCAGGCGGAATTTTTTTGAGACCTTTTAATGCGACACTGTCTTTGTTATTATTCTTTATTGCCATTCCGATTCCGTCCCATGGTCCCCAAGCGAAACAGATACATCTGCAATTGCGTTTTATTTGAGCGTATGCCGTAATCAATTTTGCGAGAGCGTCATTTGCGAGCGAATAATCAGTTTGTCCGATTGATCCTATCCGTCCGCTGCAAGACCCAAAAGCCAAGAAATGTTTTAGCGGTTCGTTACGCAAAAAAAACATTAACGCTGCTGCCGAATCAACTTTAGTTGTTAAAGTCTGCTCGGCACGTTTTAAATCTTTTTTCTGAAATGCTGTTGAAAAATCGAGTCCGGCACCGTGCAAAACACCTGAAATTGCCCCGTGTTTTCGGCGGATCTTTTCTAACGTTGATTCAAGTTGTACGGAATCGGTAATATCACACGTATAATAATCGTATTTGATACCGGCGTCATCAAATTGTTTTAACGATTCGATTAAATCAATTTCACGTTCAATTTTATTCCAAGCCGAAATTGGATTAAGACCGTCTTGTTTCGCTTTGATCATTACGTTTCTCTGCAATTCTTTTTTTGATTCAGCATTGAGACCAATCCTTTCACTCGGTACGGACGGCAAAGGCGAACTCCCGATCAAATTTAATTTTATACCGAACTCTTTAGCAAGATACAAAGCAGTCAATGCTGTTATTCCGCGTCCGCCGCCGGTTATAACCCACGTACCTTGAGGTTTAATTTTATCTGAAATTTTAGATTTAACTTGCGGTTCACATTTTGTATAAATCGTCATTTCAGAATTAGTTTTATTATTGTACGATAAATAATCCGGCACGTTACAAACTTGATAACGTTTCGCTCCGTTATAAGTGATTTCGCCGCAATTATCGCCGTAAGCCCATTCATCGAGCAAAATTTCGGCACCCTGTTTCGATGATATATTCGCAGACAAATCAACATTCACCGCACGGAAATTGAATTGTGTCATTAAACCGGCTTCAAGAAAAATTGCTTTCGTCAAACCGACTAAAGAACCTCCGTAAATATTGGCAAATTGACTATTCTTATTTTCCGTTACATAAATTGGATAACCTGAATATCCGCCCAAAAAAGTTGTAACAAAAATTGTCCCTTTTGCGAATAATTCCTTATTTTTTGCAAGCTCGCTATACCAGTGTTGAATTGCGGCAAATGGATTCAAAACTTTTATGTTACGTTTCTGTTTCCAGTTCTCTGTATTCCATTGTTCGATTGATAATTCCGATTTATCGCCGTGATAATAATTCCATTCTTCATGCGGCGGCACAACAAAACAATGCGGCGTTGGTGCAGCTCGGCAAATGTTATCAACTTTTTCAATCAACTCCTCGACGTTACCGTTACATTTTACTGTTGCGGTCTCGATTCCTTTTGAATGCAGTAATCTTTCCAATGCAATTCCAATCGACGAATCGCCTATAATTAAAACGCGTCCGGAAACGGGCAATGTCAATTCTCCCGATTTAACTAACGGCGAATCAACAAGACGCGGAACAAATCGTGTTGAAAAATTAATTTCATTTTCCGAAGGTTCACCGCTAATTGATTTCAAAATTTGAACATACTCTTCACGCGAAAGTAAAGGTAACTTGATATCATAATTCGGATAATCCGGCAATTGCGGTTTTTGATCCGGTAATTGATTTTTTGTGTCAATATTTATCGTTTCAATATTTATCGTTTCAAAAATTTCGTTATCGTCAGGATGTGATTTCCAATAAGCAAAAAGCGGCTCAGGAGAAACAGCAGCCTTGTTTGCAAGCTCGATTATAAATTGCGGAATCGGCTCTTCATGCAGAATTCTTATTGCAGAATTAGGATCAAAACTATCAGCTTGCTTGCGAAGTTTACGGCGAATCTTTTCCGTTACAATAATATCAGCGTCATTTTCATTTGACAGAATTTTGTCTGACAGAATTTCGTCTGACGTAATTTCGTTTGACGTAATTTTATCTGACGTAATTTTGTTTTCGGTTTTGGTGATATTATCAAATTTTTGGTTTGTCATAATTTCTTTTTCGGTGTCGAAATATCCTGCGATTTCAAGAGTTGAACGTACAATGAGTAATTGTAAAATTCCTGCATTTTCTTTTTTGCGATCAGTTTCTTTTACGTCCAGAGAAACACAAATCGGTTTTGTTGAGTCTGGTTTTTTTACGATATAGTCAGCAATAATTTTTTGATTCAAACCAGTAAGAACAACACCGGGACCGCATTCAATAAATGCCGTACATTTATTTTCAACAAGTTCTTCAATCAATCCGACATATCGAACAGGCCGAACTAACTGATTTGCTAGATTCTTATGTATTCTTGTCCACTCGTTTTCAAAACGATTGCTTACACTACTGAAAAATTGTAACGAAAAATCATTTGTCGGCGTTTGTTCCAGAGCGGCTTTCAGCGGTTCACGAATTGATTCCATAAGCGGCGTATGAAACGGCCGCGGTACAGAAAGAATAACCGACGGAATTTTTCGTCCGCTTAAAATGGAGTACACTTTTTTAATGTCGTTACTGTTTGCACCGATTACAGTTTGTTTCGGCGAGTTTGCATTCGCAACAAAAATAATAATTCCGTCAGCAGACATTTCATTACAAAAATCGACCGCAGATTGTTCATTCATTTGTGCCGCTAACAAACATCCGCCGTTACTAATATTACTGCCCGCATCCAAATTTTTGCCGTCATCTAAATTTTTGCCCGCATCCGAATTTTTGCCCGAACCAAAATCGCTGTACGAGTTCACAATTGCATTACACCGTAATTTCGTTGCGCTAATTCCTTGTTGAATAGACCATCCGCCGGCAGCTGTAATAGCAGGATATTCGCCGTAACTATGTCCCGCAATAATATGCGGCGTAATTCCTAATCGTTTCGCAGCATTAAACAAAATTATATCAGCTGCAAAAATTGAAATCTGTGTATGCAAAACATCAACGCCAAGTTCAGAACGATTACTCCATGCTAATTCACAAAGAGTTGGAAGTCCGGCATTTTTCAGCATAATATTCAACTCGTCTGTAATCGAAGTTACAATTTTTGAGTCGTTAATCAGCGATTTTAACATCCCCTCATATTGCGAACCTTGACCCGAAAACAGAAATGCAATCTTGCCTAAATCCGATTGACGTTTACCAAAAATTATATTCTTACGTGACAAAATTTTCGCAGCTTGATCACTGTCCAGCTGCGGCAATGCGTGCGAAATTTGATCAGATAAATCCGTTTCAGATTCTGTTACAAAAATTATACGGTAATTATCATCGCTATTAAATTTTTTACAAATTTCGCGTAATTCTAATTTTGTCCGTAATCCGTCAATCGAATCGCTTGCAAATCGAACCAAACGGTAATTTCTGCTGCCCAATAATTGGTCTAAATCCGTGTCGAAAAAACTATTTGTATTTTCAAGTCCGGTCATTTTATCTTTCACCTCGTTATTTTTTGTAATATTCATTTCGTTATTTAAATTTAATTTTTTATCACTCTGATTTTCAATCGTAATAACCTCACCGGATTCCGAAACCGCTGTTTTCGCTGACGTCTTCTCAATCAAAATATGATAGACAATTCCAGAACTATCCGAAGCAGAAACCGCATAAAAATTACTAGATAATTCGTCCGCATCACTTCCTTGATCACTCCCTTGCTCACTCACCTGCTCACTCGCCTGATTATCAATAGCAACAAAAATATTAAGCAGCGACGCCAGCCCCGACGCCGCTTGAACATCTCCAATTTGCTTGGCAATATTCGAAAATTTTGCTTTCGGATAAAACGATTTCAATATTTTATACGATAACTCACTACAAGAATTTTCATTCGCAGCAACTCCAATATGATTTATTTTAGATCGTAATTCTTTACTCAACTTGCATAAATTCCACGCCTGATTGATTGCCTTTGAATACGCAATTTCAATATCTGCGTCAAATCCTACACCAATTCCATGAATTAAAAATAATACCTTTTCGTTATTACCGCCATTATTGTTTTCATTGTTATTTTCGTTATTTTCGTTGTTATTGCCTTTGTTATTTCTTTCCTGTTTTACGTCTGACAGCCGTTTCATAACTAGAGCCGCTGCACCTTCTCCGGGTACAATATTATCTGAATCACCCGTCAAATTACTTTTCGAATTTTCATAATTTATAAACGACAACGGAGACATGTTGTTTGAACCAGCTGCACAAATTACAAGATCATTTTCATTTTTATGCAACATTCCCACAGCTTGTGCAATTGCTGCCAACGCCGAAGCCGAACCTGCGTCAAGAGTTACACAACCGCCTGTCAAGTCGAAAATTTTTGTAATCCGGCTCGCCAACGAACTTATCGTGAAACCGCCCGCTTCGTCGATTAAAGGTTTGAAACGCTCGAAAAATTTATTGTCAAACTCGTTCTCAATTTCATTCAGAATTTTCGTATCAGAAATTCCATATTCTTTAACAGCATTTATAATACTCTGCCTAAACGGAACTAATTTATACGAAAGAACTAAATCCGTTATAAAATCGTTATAAAAATTCGACCCGATAATTACAGCAGTCCTCGCCGGATCAAATTGCTTTTTCGTTACGTTAATTCCCGCCGATTCAATTGCATAATCAATAACTTCCAAAATCATAAATTGCAACGGATTACTCGTACTGATCTGTTTGGGCGGAATTTTATGACGCTTCCAATCATAAATAAATCCATTGACAAAACCGCCCCGCCTAATTCGCGTTTTATACAAACAAATATTTTCCGTACAAAAATCACGTTCAGACCAACGCTCCGCCGGAATCGAAGATGTTACATCCTTGCCGGATTTAACCAACAACTTAAACGAGTCGAAATTCAAACTCCCCGCAAACAAAGAACCAATGCCGATTACAGCAATCGGCTCAAACGGCACACTCGGAATAGATAAATTATCACCCCGATTCCGCTCAACAGAAATTACATCCGCCTGATTCACATTCTGATTCACATTCTGATTACTCGATTTTTTGAAACGATAATTGTCCTCGCTGAAATCCGTCATCTCTTGAATAACAACATGCGCATTTATCCCGCCGACACCAAAAGCACTCACACCCGCCAAACGCGGCAAACCATCTTTCGACACCGGTAATTCCCGCCCGCAATCAGGTACGTAAAACGGCATTTTGTCCCATGCAATATTTTTATTCAACGGCTGCGGATAAACCTGAGGCGGAATAATATTATGCTTGAAAATTAAAACCGTTTTGATTAAACCGGCAATCCCAGCCGCCTCAAGTGTATGACCAATATTGCCCTTAACACTGCCAAGCGGAATTTTATCATTCAACCTTTCAGCAAAAACATTTTGAATCGCCTCGAGTTCAGTTTTATCACCGAGTTGAGTCGAGGTCGCATGAGCTTCATAGTAGGCAAGACGTTTCAAGTCTTCAGGATTTTTATAAGCCTTACGTATAGCAGCAATTTCGCCCTCAACTCTTGGTGCCCAATGAGATTTTCCGCGCCCGTCGCTTGATAGTCCAATACCGTGAACAATTGCATGAATTTTATCACCGTCTTCCAATGCACGTTCTAAAGTCTTAACAACAATTGCGACATAACCTTCCGACACAATAACACCGTCTGCCGAATCTGTAAACGGAAAACTCCCATTAGCAGAACCCGATAAAGCATTAGAAAACAGAATCATACTTTCTTGCGTGAAATAATTTCCGCCTCCGACAATTGCCATATCTATAAGTCCAGAATGCAGATCGCGCCGTGCCATTGCAAGCGCATTCAAAGAAGACGAACAAGCAGCGTCGAGAGTTAAAGATATTCCGCTCAAACCGAGAGATTCAGAAACCGCCGTACTCATCGATTGGACAATAGGCGATAAATTATAATTTTTCCGTTGATAAATTGAATTACGGCGTATATTTATGACAAGTTCAGAAGATAATTTTTGTAATTCTTTTTCGGTAAGATTGTTTTGTAATGATTTTAATTCGAGTACAATTTGCGCAAGTTGCGGTGACAAAGTTGAATACGTAATTTCATAGCCAAGTTTTCCGACAGAAGTGCTTCCTATATATACGCCTGTATTTGGGTATGGAATTTGAAACGGATTCATTCCGGCGTCGCTGCAAGCTTCGGCAGCGACACGGCACATTTCTATTGTTCCGGTGTCGCAGATATTGATCAAGCGGTAAGGAAATGGAAAACCGCACGGTTCGAAACAGCTGTAATTAACTAATCCAGCGTGAGATATGTATGATTTGCCTTTAATTCCTTTCTTTTTATCGAAATATGTTGTGCGATTGAAACGGTCGGGAGGAATTTCAGAAATTGCGTAATTTCCGTGACTGATTAAATTCCAGTATGAATTTATATTATCAGCACCGGGCAGTCGGCAAGCCATGCCGACTATCGCTAGTGACAATTTACTGTCGGGCAACTGATTTATGTCCGTTAATTTTTCCATTGGGGGATTGATTAATAAATAAGTAAATCTAACCTAAAAACGTAAATAATTGAAATAAATAATGTTAAAACAAACGCAAGATAACTTTGCGCATATTCACCAACTTGTCAATTCAAAAAGGTTTACTTATTTTAGCATTTATTTCAGTTTAGTCAAACTACCCAAACTACAAATTTTACTTTTTTTAACAAATTATAAAAATCAGAAATCAGAATAATCGTTATTATTTCGGGTTGCTATTCCGATTTTCTTTTCCCGCCGGAAAACACACCGATAGATTTTTTTGAGAATTACAAAAGAAACAAAAGATCACGAGAAATATTTTAAACACGAAACACACAAAATTTCATGAAAGATTTTTTGTAACGAAAAATGTAATCATTCACGCATAAAAATAAATCAGCCCTGAAATGGCAATCGGATATTTGGATCAATATCAACGCACAATAGAAAAAAAAATAATTAATGATTTGTTGTTAATAAGGTAATAAGGTTTTGTTTTTTGGGAGATTCATTGCTGCTAAGGTTGTTTAGTTCGGAAAAATAAGATGAAAAATAATGTTAATTAAAAATAAATTTGAAACCTTTGATAAAATTTCACCGATATATTATATTTATCCAGTAACATAGAAACACAAGGCGTTGTGTTTCTACAATTCGGTTTTATTTTTTGTAACGAAAAAAAATCAGAGTTATGTTTTTTCAAATTTAAAGAGTCCTGCTTGACTTATGTTTTTTTTCATGTAGATTATGCTGTTTGTTAATTGTGATACGTTTTCTCTACTGTGTCGTTTGCAGTGGGCGAATCACAATTATAATTAGTAACTTTTTTAAAATAAGGAGTTTCAAAATGACAAATTTCTTGAGAAATTTCGTTGTGTTTTTAGGGATTTTTTTGACAAAAATCTCAACGATGTTAAAATGGGCAAGCAGGGGGGGGGGGGGCTAACTGGAATAAAGAGTTAAGAAAGAATAACGGAAAATGTTCGATTTTCCAAAACTATTCAGCAAAATTCTCAACTTTTTTTGGCTCTTCACGGTTCGGCTTTACATTGGTCGAACTTCTTGTGGTGATTGCGATTATCGGCGTATTAATCGCACTTTTGCTGCCTGCTGTTCAAGCCGCTAGGGAAGCAGCTCGGCGAATGCAGTGTTCCAACAATTTGAAACAAATTGGACTGGGCGTTCACAACTTTGCAAGTACTCACAATAGCGGTGTGCCTCCGCTCGACTTGAAAATGAAACGGGCAACAATTATGGTGATGTTACTTCCGTATCTCGAGCAAGAGCCGCTTTGGAATTTTTTCACTTCTTGGGATCCTCAAATTACTACTGACCCGTTGGTCAAAGGACTAAACACCAACCTCGACAAAGCCGGAAGTGACAACACAGTCTTTTGGCTTCATCCAACACTGATGACAACGGAAACTCGCCGAATGTTGTGTTCTATTCCGTTTTGGAAATGTCCGACAAGACGATCAGGTATTGCCGGTCATAACATTAACGGAACTGCAACTTATTATAGTAAAGATACGAAATCAAAAACATTCGTAGGACAAACTTATAAGAATATAGGCAGTTCCGGCGGACCTTTAGGTGACTATGCTCCGGTAATTTATACAACGCATGAAACTCCAGATTGCTATCGTTTTGAACGCGTGGGGAACATCAATTCGGATGCTTGTCCGTTAGAGAATAATTTGAGTCCGTTCCGTCGAGCATATATTACCAACGATGACGCAAACACCTGGCAATGCAACGACACGTTGAGTTGGTGGCAAAGCGGGACAACGAATCAAATTCTTTTTGGTGAAAAAAGTATTCCGCTTGGCGGTTTG
>JAITKS010000189.1 GCA_031278315.1 Planctomycetaceae bacterium
TGAATTGCTATTTGTCGTTTTTTGTCGGATTATTCACAATATCTGTTAACCGCGGATTTATTTCTTACCGCCCTTTCAGGGCTGCCCGATTTGGAGGAGGGCTTTTACCCGCCCCGAAGGGACGGGCGATTCAGTAAAAAATCCTGTTGCCCTTTCAGGGCGATTCTAGTTTTATACGTGAACGGTCACCTTTTTCGTTACAAAAAATAATACCGAATTTTAAAGGACAATGAGTATATATTATCCAAATCATATTTCTCTGTGTTCTCTGTGTTCTCTGTGGTTAATAAAAACAAAACTAAAGATGCGGTCGAGACGCCTGCGATCCCGCAAAAAAATAAATTATTCAACTGATATATTACATATTTTGTAAAAGTCTGACTATTATAATCTGGCGACACTTATTGGGTTTAATTGTCTTATAATTCTTTTGTCCTCTAACGAACAAAGAGCTGCAAGCACTTGCGTTGTTGAAAAACCTGTTGCTGCAACTATCGAGTCAAGCGAAGAAGATGTTTTATTAACATGACTCAATACTTCACGCTCAATTTCATTTAAAACGATCTCATTAGGATGCGTGATTGAGTCTGCTGCGTCTAACAACGATATTGGTTTTCGCATTGGTCCTAACACGTTTAAAATATCATCGACAGATTCAAGAAGATATGCGCCGTCGCGAATTAGCTGATTACAACCTCTTGATAATTCAGATTCTATCGATCCTGGAATTGCAAAAATATCTTTTCCTTGTTCGTTTGCTAATCTTGCAGAAATCATTGCGCCGCTTTTTAATGGTGCTTCAACTACGACAATTCCTAAAGCAAGTCCGCAAACAATACGATTTCGTTGCGGAAAAGTCCATTTAGTTGCTCTCGCCGACGGTGCATACTCGCTTACGATCGCTCCGCCTGAATCTACAATTTGATTTGCTAATGCGATATGTTCAGTAGGATATACTTGTAATAATCCGCTTCCCAACACTGCGATAGTTCGCCCGCCGGCTTTAAGTACCGCTCTGTGTGCGTGACCATCAACTCCAATTGCAAGACCGCTAATTATTGTAAATCCCGCTTTAGCAATTGCCGTTGCAAGCCGATATGTCTGCCGCTCCCCATAAGACGAAATACGACGCGTTCCAACTACCGCTATCGAGAATGAATCTTTCGGCAATAAAGTACCGCGAACATAAAGTAACGGAGGCGGATCCGGAATAGTTTTAAGCTGTTCAGGATAACGGTCTCCATAGATCGGAATAATGTCAATCGACTTTCGATGACAAAGTTCTGTTATTACTGTCGGATCAATTAATTCACGCGCAGTTAGAATTTTTGTAACCGTGTTTGATTTGAGAAAATCAAACTGCTCAAATTCACTTTTCGACGCATTTAATATCATAGTCGAACTGCCGAAATGTTTGATAAGACGATGATAAGTCAACGATCCAATTCCTTCAACTTGCGAAAGAATTATATCATCAAACAACGAGTTAATTACTTTAGAATCATTAGATTTGTTATTTTCTGTCATAATATTGAAAAGATAAAAGATAATATCTCAGTGAAATATCTGTCCTGATATTAAAATTGTATTGCCCTAAAATGATAATTAAGATTACTTGTAATATCTCAGTGAAATTTCCTAAAGGTTTTAAGGTTATTTAAAATTCATAATTCATAATTCGCAATTCGCAAAAAGGTGAAAAGCAAAAATTACTCTGATTTAACTAGTAAAGCTGAAGCATGTCCCTGCGGATTTATTGCGACTTTTATAAAAGAATTTCCGGGTGAATGTATGTTCGGATCAGCAATCATAATCGGACATTCCGGATCCGGTGTTGAATAATTTATCGACGGAAAAAACTTTTGAGATTTAAGCGACATTATACTCGCAATTAACTCAAACATTCCCGTTCCTGCGCCGGCATTTCCCCAAAATCCTTTTGCTGCAACGACAGGAATTGGTTCTTTTCTATTACCAAAAATATCATTGATCGCCATTGCTTCAGCTTTGTCTGAATCTCGGCTCCCCAATCCATGAGCGTTAATATGACCTACACGATCTAATGCGATTTCTTTGACAATTTCATTAATATTATCGATATTATCGATATTGTTTTTGATATTTTTTCTACCTGCAAAATTTTCATCCCGCAATACTCCATAACGTAACACATCCAAAATTACAGTTCTTGTAACTTCACGTTTATAATCTGTATTTTTTTCATTTCGGCGCATTTTACACGAGCCTGCAACAATTTCACACCAGATTTTTACACCGCGTTTTTCGGCATGTTCACGTTCTTCCAGCACAATTGCGGCGGCACCGTCCCCAAGCGTTGTACCATTACGATTCAAATCAAACGGACAACACACGGTGTTAGAAATCTCCTCATTAAGTAACGCTGAAATTAACTTGCACGGATGCAGCCAACCTCCTGTCGTTCCGGCAATCATTACATCGGTTCGTCCCGACGCAATTATCGAAACGGATTCGCCGACAACAGCACCAACCGACGCTTCCCGTAACGTTATCGAATTGCTAGGTCCATGAAAATTATTTAATATCGCAATATGACTCGCCGGCATATTCGGAAGATATTTTAATTGCCACAAAGGCTGCATTTTTGATAATCCGGCATTACCCCATCGCCGAAAATCAAATTGACTCGAAATACTATCAGATTCACGTTTTGCCGAATCACTACACGCACGTATGGCATCTATTACATCTTCAACTGTTGTCAAAATGTAATCTGACCCAAACGAAATTCCGACACGCTCCGGCGATAATTGACCGACAAAAATCTCCGCATGATTCAAGGCATGAGAACTCGCTGCTACAGCCATTTGAATTTCACGAGACATCAATTTCAGTCCTTTCTTAATAGCTCTGCGCTGACTAGAATCGACAATTCCGAACTCATCAATATCTCCACAAAAAAAAGCCGGCGCAGCAACAGATAAAGGAAACCCCGAACACCGAAAAGGAACATACGGACGAACTCCGCTCCGACCGGAATTTAACGATTCCCAAAAACCATCAACCGAAATCGATAACGGACTTATCACCCCGATTCCTGTTACTACTACCCGACGTCTTGACATACTTGTTTGTTTCTCTATTACGAAAATATATACAATTCACACATTAAATTCAGCGTTACAAAAAAATAACTTGAACTCATTCAAAACAATTTCTTAAATTTGTTTGCAAAATATACAAAATTTCTCAAAAAATGTAACCGCCTACTAACTATCTCAAAAAATACTCAAACAATAAACATAAAGAAGCAACTCAAAAAACAACTCAAACATAAACTGGGAAATTATACGTTAGTAACAAATAGATATCGCCATGATAACATCATAGATTTACATAAAAATTTATCGATTGCATTCAAAAAAAACGAATATAACAATTAAAATAATTTTAACAATTTTTCACGTAAATAATTTGTACTAAAATTTTGCCGGTTGAATTTTCAACCGCATTAAGAATGTATAATAATAGAATAATCACCAACAATTCATTAGCTGCTCCGAGAAAATAGTAACCGATTAGTTTAAAATATTCCGCAGAGCTAACTGCATTAAGAGTAAATTTCAAACCCAAATTGTCAAATGAGATATTTTGTTACAAAAATTATTATAATCGTTTTTGCGGCAGTATTGACCGAAATTGATTTTCAAGATCAATTGATTCTTTCCGCACAAGAAAAACATCGTCCGACACATTTTACGTATGTAAGACGAGCTGATTCTCAAACGGGCGACTACAAAGTAGTTGTAGTACCGGCTGTCGAACCGCGTCAGGCACGATTGGATGCTCAAACATATCATATCGGATGGGATGCTGTCGATGCATGGATGGGACAATCACGAGTAATGTTTTGCGTATTGCTGAAAAAACGGCCCCCATACATAAGAGGTACTCCGCCAATCGCAAGACCTATACCAAAAAAATAAAACAAAAATATCAAAATAGACAGTTACAAAAAAAAATTTTCACCGATACATTACCAAAATTTGTAATTTATACACTATTCATACTTGAAAATTTCGGTATTTGTTTTAAACAAAATCCGCCCTGAAAGGGTAATCGGATATTGGCTCAATAATAGTAGTTAATTGTCTGAACTATGATTTTTGTGATCTGTATGATTGAAATGATTTTTTTCAACACGAAACACACGAAATTACACAAAAAATCTAAAATTACAAAATCTTCTTTCTCTGTGTTCTCTGTGTCCTCTGTGGTTAATAAAAAAATTATCATATTGTAATTTTGAAATTTCGTACTAGACTTTGTCTCACAATTGACGGAACGATTCTAATTTGTCAATTTTAGAATTTCTGTAACGATTATTAAATCTCTCAAACTAAAAACAATTTTAGGAGAATTTTGTATGAAAAATATCACTAACAAAATTTATTTTTTTGCAGCATTGTTTATTTTTACAATCGCTATTTTTTCTGATTTGGCGACAGGTCAAGATAAACCGGTTACTCCAAAACTAATAAAAACCAAATTCAACAAAGACAAAAAAACATTTTCCGTTGCGCAAAATGATTTTCCGAAATTGCCCTCACCAATAAAGCCGCTGGCAATTGACGAATTAAAATCGATGCAAACAAAACTTGAAGGATTACAAACTCCTTTACCTAAAGTTTATGCCTCATACTATGGCGAAGATTGGAAAACACAAGGCGATTGGACTGGAAGAATCTATCGTGAAAGTGCGATTGCTTGTGCTGTTCAATCACCGTTTGACGGTTTTTTAACTTATTCTCAAGATGTTTATAACATTGAAGGTTCTATTGGTCCTAATCATCCGGGCAAGAAAGATACGTTACGTTTGTACAATCGCGGCAATAACAATAATCCGAAAACTCTCTGGCTTTCGACTAATGGAGTACGGCGTCAAGCTGAATGGGATGATCACGGCGAAACTTATCCTTGGCATCTTGATGGACCAGATATTTGGTATTTGCTTGAAATTAAGCACAAAGGTACGTTTCGAGTCAGTATGTATTTTGTCAATCCAGATGGTCATAGCGGTCCAAATCGGATGCGTGATTATTTGATCGAATTTTATCCGACTGATATGAAATGGGAATCTGTACGATATACTACCGAACCTCCGGG
>JAITKS010000191.1 GCA_031278315.1 Planctomycetaceae bacterium
ATCATTACTTTTCTTGTTGACAGATTTCGAACTTGCGATCAATACATTGTCTTTCGACTTTTTCTTTGTCATAGTTCTAAATATTCTAAAGTTAAATGTTGAAATTAAATTTCCAAAAAACACGATATAAACTCAAATCAATTGCCCGATCAAAGAAGCTGTATTAGAGTATCATACTAACTACTTTTGGCAAGTACCTCAAAATTTATCGGCTAAACTCTATTCTTGCGTTAAAAATTTACTATTATCTTAATTCGAAATTATTGCGATTGCGGTATTAGTTTTGATGCTTTTTCGATTAGGTTTATAAATTCTTCGCGTTTTTTGTCATTTTTTGTATTTGGATTCGCTAGAGATTTTACTGTATTCCAATTGTAATTTTCTGTTGTTTTTCCTTTTTGTAACAATAATCCGTACAATACTACAGCAGCTGCAAATTGTGTTTCTCCGTGAATTAATTTATTTGTTTCGTTATCAATATAATTGTTACGGATAATCTTAATCGGAGATTTTACGCCGTTTTGATCTTTCATTTTTTCCGTTACCGGATACGAGTTTTGACCCAATAATTCGACAGAAAAATAATCGTTAAGTACAGAATGTTCTTTTTGTTTTTTGTTATTGTCTCTTTTTATCAAATCTAGTTCTTCTTTTCCGGAAATAACTTGTAAAGCTTTATTGTCTGATGTTTTTCCATCATTGTCGTCTAATGGAGTAATCTCATATAAAAGTGTCATTTCGCCGTTAGACCTAATTGTCTCATCAATATCACAGACTTCTATCATTGTATTAACTTGACTTGCGTTTTCATTTTCACGTTGTTTAACTTCGGTATTAGCAATAGGTATATAACTTTTGATTTTATTTTTATCGAATTTAATTGATATTCTCCTTCGTTCATTATTTTGTACAGAGTCTAGATCAAGCTTTTCGTTTATTGTATTTCCTATCGGATTTCTTGGGTTTGGTTCGATTTCGGATATTTTGTTTTTAGATTTCTTTACACCAATTCTTACAAGCAGATTTTTTTTATTCCAAGGGCAAAGAATCATATCTGTCTGAATAACAAATTCATGATCGTTTGGCGTTTCGGAATAATTGTAACAAAAATTATTTACATACTCGCCGATTTTAATCTCGTTTGCGGATGGTACTTTACCATTATTTATAGATTGCCGCATGATCTCATATACCGGTAATGTAGTAGTATTGACATCCCGAAAATTTTCATTCGTAGTTTCATTAGTATTTTTATTTTCTTTAGTTTTATATTGCGTTTGTAAGTTCGACCTTGCTGAAAGCTGTTCGGCTTTGTTTTGTTGCAGTTTATCTGCATGCAGCGATTTATTACTTTGATTAGTATTTCGAGAATCTGAATCTGCATTTAAAGTGTATGAGTTTGATAACGAAATATTTTTTTGTTGGTTGGAATTAGAGTATTCTGAATTAACGGTTTCAACAATATTTTGTGCATTACCAGATTGATCGGTTTGTGTTAAAATCGGAACATTAGAATTTGATAATGGTTTTTTTCTAGAAATAAGATTTGCATCAGAAGCATCGTTGTTATTATGCGGAATATCTAGTAACGGTGCCGTTTTAGACATCTGATTTTGACCAAGCAAGTATTCTTCTTCTTTGATATCAATCAATCCGCTATTACTAATTGTGGTGATAATTTTTTGTTCTTTTTTTGAGTTATTAGATAATTCATCAGATGAATTTTTATTCGACTGCTTGTTTGCCGGATCGTTTGACAAGCTAGATTCTGGTTCTGCCGGTATTTTAATTCTTTGCTCTTGAGAATTAGTAATATCTGTAGGTTTGATAATTTTTTGAATGGCAATATTATTTAAATTTTTATTTTGAATTATAATCGTTACAATAATTATGCAAACGATAATAATTGCCGAAGCAATTCCTATAAAGTTGTGATTTAAAAAGAGTTGTTTTATATTTTTTGCAGATTGTTTTTTTGTGCCGATTTTGTATAGAGTGTCATCGGCGATTTCTACATATTGTTCAGACGCCAGAAATTCGGTAATATCTTCTGCAATTTTTTTTATCGCTTCAACTTCAACCTGCAGCTCTGTACTTGAATTGACTTCAGCTTCAATTTCAAAAAAATCGGTTTCAGTCAATTCGCCTAGTGCAAACGCTGTTAATTTATGATCATTTTTATCTATCATTTTTTATTTGGTTATAATTTTTATTATAAGTTCTGTTATTGTTATTGACGGCATAAAATTATGAAATGTTAAATTAATATTTGTAATTTTATGCGATTCGTATAAATTTCATTTAATTTTTTTCGTCGGTAACAATGCGGAAATTATTAAAATTTTCATTTCGATTTGTAATCAGAAATCTTTTATTGAAATATAAAAGACATGTATATTTATACGCATCGTATTATAAATTTCGGCGATATGAAGTTATTCATTTAACAAGCCGGTTTTTTGATAGGTTCGATAGTTAAGTCGGCGGCTTGAACCGAAAAATCGGGTATGAGCAGTTTATAATATTTGTATTTTATTTTTTATCTTTTTGTTTTGGATTAAGTTCTTTTCTCAGTTTACTGAGTGCTTCGTGCAGCAGCCAACTTACTGTGGTGATTGATTCGTTTGTTATTTCAGCTATTTCGTTATATTTTAAGCCTTCTTGAAACTTTAATCTCAAGACTTCACGGTGTCGAGGCGATAGTTTATTGAGTTTTTCCAACATAATTTTTATACTTTCCTTTTTTTCTGCGAGAATGGCCGGATTAAATTTAGCAGTATTGGCGGGCAAGTTTTGTACCATTTCACCGACTGCGACCGCATGAGCCGCATGACTTCGATGACGATAATGATCAATAACCAAATTACGAGCTGTTTTATACACCCAAGAACGCTGATTATGAACATTATGTTGATTTTGTTCTAATCGTAAAAAAACTTCTTGTGTTATATCTTTTACTAACTCTTCATCGGATAAAAGTCTGCCGACATATCGGCAGATTGCGTTGTATAAATTCTGATCAAGCATTCTCAAAGCGTAAGGCAAAATATTGACATCTACACTCAACGGCGGGCATAGACGTATGGTTTGAAATTTACATAGGGGCATCTCTAATTATTAGTTTTTCATTCACTATCGAAAAAACGGAAATATCAGAAAAAGTGTTTCATCCTTTTTATTCTGACTGAAAATATAATGACAACTTAAAATAACAATTTGACACTAATTTAAAATTCCTCTGATTTTTCTTTGTGTTTTCCGGCAGTAAAAAAATAAAAATTTGAATTATTAGAGATACTCATAGAATGTTAATAATTATATGGAAAGATAATGACGTAATTCATTTGATTAAACGTTTGGTAATATATCTTGTGGAAATTTTTATAATATTTTCAGACATTTTAGTAGAAAATAATAAATTTTCAACATTTGAATATTATGCAGAAAAAATTTCATGTTGATTAATTTATTGTATTATTCAGCGAAATGATTTTTGTAGTTCTTTTTTTGATTTTCAATATTCTGTCTTTTAATGAATAATGAATGAGATTGTTTTGTTTAGAAAATCAATTTGAAAAATTGAAAAAGAGGATATATGAGAATATATAATGTAAATTTCACGGATATATGATTTCCTCTAATTTTTATAAGCGGTTTTCTAAAATTTAAAATTGATCTTGATCGATATATCAAAAAAAAGTATATTCCCGCCGTTGAGTTAATATTTTGAGAGAGCAATATGAAAATATTTTGACCTGCGTTTATTTGAATTTTGGTTTAAGTTGTCTGGTTTATTTATTTATTTGGAATGTAAATTTTATATTTTTTATTGAGGACGCATTTTTATAACTGAAATTCATTGTACTATACATTTATTTGAAAAATTTTTGTTTTTACCAATCGATTCACTTCATGATAGATATTGAAGCAGTTTACTCTTTAGAAAGAGAATAATTTACGGAAGTTAATAAAATGAATCAACAAAGGATTGTTGACAACAATTATAAAAAAGAAATTGTTGATATGTCAGATGACATACAAGAAATTACATTATCGGTCGAAGCCGTTAAAAAGAATAACGGCGGAATTTTATTTTATATCCAATGGATCGGATGGTACGCATTTATTGCGGCAACTTACTTGAGTTTATTTGCCGTTGCATATTTGTTGGCATTTGCTTTTCGTTACGATTTCAATTTTAACGATCCAGGAATCGTGACATGTTACAAAACAATTGGTTGGATTGTCTGCTTGAAAGCTGCTGTTTTCTTTTATCATCGGCATTTTCATAGCTGCTGGATGCAAGCAACATTTAAAGAATTTTTATTTCTATGTAAAAGTGCTGTTTACTCATCTGTTGCAATTTTTGTTGTATCTCAATATATTTTTGAGGTGAAACTTCCGCGTACAGTTCCAGTGATGGATTGTATTTTCACTATAACTTTAATTGGCGGTATTCGATTTGGATGGCGTTTTTTCCGTGAAGAAATTCAACCTTGGTTAAGCAAAACAAAGCGTATAAAAACAATAATAATCGGTTCAGACTTACAACTTGCAGAATTAGCTCACGACTTGCGTGATCGTCCTGAACTCGGTTATCAAATTATCGGTTTTCTCTCAACTTCAGACCAAGAAGTCGGACAGCAATACGGGCATATTCCGGTTATCGGAACAATCGATCAAATAGAGAAAATTTTATTCCGGTTTTCAATTAAGGAAGTTTTAACTTGTCCGGGTATTGTTCATGGAGATCGGTTACGTAATATTCTTATGGTTTGTCAGAAGTACAAAGTACATCTTCGAATCGTTCCGCCGATAGAAACTCGGCTTGGCAATTCGACAATTCCGATGCGTGATATTCGAATTGAAGACCTCCTAAAACGAGACCCGAATCACCTTGATAATTCTACAATCGAGCGGATGCTGACAGATCAAACGATTCTTGTTACTGGTGCAGGCGGTAGTATCGGATCGGAGATTTGCAGGCAGATAATTAAGTTTTGTCCGAAAAAAATTATCATTTTAGGGCGAGGTGAAAATAGAATATTTTTTCTCGAAAAAGAATTATTGCAATTGGGGTTTTGCGGAAAACTTGTTACGGTAATTGCAGACGTAACACGAGAATCACGAATTGAACGAGTTCTTCAAGAACATAAACCTCAAGTTATTTTTCATGCAGCAGCTCATAAACATGTGCCGTTAATGGAATCCAACATTTCTGAAGCAGTGTACAACAATATTAAGGGAACAAAAACAATTGCTGATCTTGCGAGTAAATATCAGGTTTTAACATTTGTTCAAATCTCGACAGACAAGGCTGTAAATCCGACGAGTGTAATGGGAGCAACAAAACATCTTGCCGAAAGATATGTACATGCTCTTGCTTCTACGTCAAAAACAAAATTTATTGTAACAAGATTCGGAAACGTGTTAGGATCAACCGGCAGTGTTGTACCTATTTTCCGAAAACAAATTGCAGAAGGCGGACCAATAACGATTACAGATTACAGAATGTCAAGATATTTTATGACCATTCCCGAAGCCTCTCAACTCGTGCTGCAAGCTGCCGCTATGGGATCCGGCGGAGAAATCTTTGTTATGGATATGGGAGAACCAGTAAAAATAATTGACCTCGCAAAAGATTTAATTCGACTAAGCGGTTTACCCGACAACGCTATCGAAATACGTGAAACAGGTATTCGACAAGGAGAAAAATTATACGAAGAACTATATTTCAATTCAGAAAAAGCAATCAGAACTTCACACGAAAAATTACGTTGCGCATCGCATCGCAGATTCGATTGGAATAACGTTAGAGAACAAATAGATGAATTACTAAAGTTAATTGATGAACCTGATCATGTAATTCAAATGAAATTATGCGAGACTATCGAAGAATATGATCCCGAATCGCAAAATATACATAAATCGAAAAATGCAGAAAATAACAACGATTTCCATCTCAACGCCGAATCAAAAGACTTACGAAAAGCAGGATAAAAAAATTATGTCAACATAAAATTCATGTTGTTTTATACGCAATGTAAATGTATTTGAAAATTCTTAATGTATCAGTAGAATTTTTTGTTTATTTGTAATATATACTCATTGTCCTTTAAAATTCGGTATTATTTTTTGTAACGAAAAAGGTGACCGTTCACGTATAAAACTAGAATCGCCCTGAAAGGGCAACAGGATTATAGCCCGCCCCAGCGGGG
>JAITKS010000193.1 GCA_031278315.1 Planctomycetaceae bacterium
GATTTATCTGACAAATACAAACATTGCAAACAAATCAAACGGGGAATAGTATAATCGTTTTTCGATCTTAAATCTACCAGTAGGCGGATAAAAAAATATTCAAGAGTAAAGACAGTTTGATAAACTAAAAGAACAATAGTCTTTGCAACAAATTTAACAGACCTATCACAAACACTTGTATCGACACTGATAAAAACTCAAGACATTGTGTCTCTAAAAAAATTTTTTTTCGTTTTTTATCTTTTAGTGAACTGTTGTACAAAAAACATAAAAAGTTTTAAACCATTTTCTATCTTCGGAAATTCCGATGATACCAAAATAAGTAAAATAAATTTCTAAAAAAATTCTATCTTCGGAAATTCCGATGATAGCGGTTAGCTCACGCAATTATTTTTTAAACACGAAACACAAGGCATTGTGTCTCTACAGACATTATCACACCACGAAAGGGACATCTCTAATGTAGATTCGTGTGGAGTAATCACCGCACACGGAATCAAATTGATAAATTATTACAAAATCTAAAATCTAAAATTACAAAATATTCTTTCTTTGTGTCCTCTGTGGTTAATAAAAAAAAATTTGGTAATATATCAGAGGAAAATTTTTCGAATTGGTAAACTTTGAAATTCGGTTTTATTTTTTGTAACATAAAAATAATAAACAAAAATTTCACCGGTATATTACTAAATATCGAAATTAAAATTGTACATAAAATTGTATAACTGTATAACTTTCATGAACTTTTTTTGTTACAAAAATTATGCATATCGCAATTATAATGGATGGTAACGGACGTTGGGCAATTCGACAAGGATTGCCTCGACACGAAGGACATCGTGTCGGTGCGGCTCGTGTCCGTGAAATTACCGAACATTGCGCTAAAATCGGAATCGAACAACTTACACTCTATTGCTTGTCAAGTGAAAATTGGAAACGCCCGCAATACGAACTACAGTTTTTAATGGAAATGCTAAAACATTATCTCACAGAAGAACAAACAACATTGCTGCAAAACGATATTCAATTTTCAGTTATCGGACGCCGCACCGGTATCCCAGATGATATAATCGCAAAAATACAAGAATGTACAGAAATGACTAAATCAAATCACGGACTCAAACTTTGTCTCGCTGTCAACTACGGCTCACGAGCAGAAATTACCGACGCCGTAAAAGCAATCGTAAGTGAAAATATCAACGAAAATGAAATCAATGAAATTTGTATCTCACAACATCTTTATACAAAAAATATGACCGATCCGGATTTATTGATTCGTACCGCCGGAGAATTAAGATTAAGCAACTACTTACTCTGGCAATTAAGCTACGCCGAAATTTGGGTAACAGAAACATGCTGGCCAGATTTCAATTCAAAACTACTCGATAAAGCTATCGAAGATTTCAAAAGACGAAAAAGAAATTTCGGCGGTCTGTAATCAATCGTAAAAAATTAAATCGTTCCACGCGAATTTTTTATTCAAAATTACAGAACACAAAAAACAAAAAATAGAAAATAAAATCATCGTTGAAAATGCTGATTTATTTTACAACTTTTTTTCATTTTCACTTTTTGTGTTTTTCGTGTTATTTCAGTGCATTGTGTTTTTGAAACTTCCGCTGAATAATTATCAAGTTTATTGTTTTAACTATTTTCATTATTTCATTATTTCATAATAAATAATTTCATAATAAATAATTTTCATATTAGAAAATCTATTGAACTTTTACACAATTGGAGATTTTATGCTTTCATTAGTATTGTTACCGCTTGGATTATATTTTGCGATATTCACATTTATTTTTTGCAGACGCCGTCCGACATTATTCAATGGCGCTTTAGATATCGCTATCTTGATGTTCGGCGTTTTCGGATTAATTTCACTCGGACCCGGTAAATTGTTGATTCCTATTTATGTTTACAGTACATGGGAAGTATGGGCAATTTTATATTGGATAACTCTTTATTATCTTTTATCTTATTGTATATGTAACGCTTGCCGGAATTACATCGTTATCTACAATTGCGAAATCGAAAAATTAATGAATTGTATCTCAAACGTATCTGAACGTCTTGATAAACGATTTCATATCGAAGAACGCACTCTGCATTTACCAACTTTCGGCATACATTGCGTTATCGGAGGTACATACTACGACTTAATTGATAAACTGCGTAATAAAAAAAATAATAACTCAAATAATAACACTGAACTTGATGAGTTTAATAAAAATTATTCCAGTTACGTTTTTCTAAAATTAATCGGTTCTCGAGTCAATAGTCCGGCATGGGAATTATTTCAAAGAGAATTATCCGAAGAATGCAGTAATCTAAAAACTAAAAGATACAAATTACCAATCGTGTACGGTTTTTTTGCCGGTTCAATTCTAGTTTATTCGCTCGCAAATATCTTTACCGATTTCAATACATTACAAAAAATTTTCACAGATTACTGGATGTAAAAAAATCGTAATATATCAGTGGAATACTTTTAAACTATTATTAGTTGAATTTCGATTTTTGTTTTTAAACATGTATTCATTAAAACCGCCGTTTTAGGGTTGGTTTGATTAATACTTAAAATTCTTACATATAACAATGACCGCAAAAATTCCGCTGATATATTACAAGAAATTAAGTTTAATTTTGGAAAATACAGCTGAATATTGCCGGTTTTTTATTTTTTGTGATTTTCTAAACTTAAAAAAGATATGTAGTTGTATCACAGAAAAAAATCTTAACATAATCTTAATATTGTTTTAATATTTTCTTAACAATTGATCTCTATAATTCTGACATGTGTTTGATGTACGTGTTTGATGTAATTTAATATTCACGTAATAGACTCTTTTTATATTAAAAAAATAAAACTGAATTTCAAAGTATGAAAAGAAAGTACGAAACGTATATCAACAATTTTAAATTAGAAATTGATTTCCGAAATTGAAATATATTCTTGTTTTTTTATTTTCGAATTTGTAATTTTATGCGTAATCACAAATATAAATTAAAACAAATACAAAATTTTATTGCTTTTCAACTTTTTGCTCGGCTCGCTAACGTTGTTATGCTTGTTGTGCTGACGGTATTTGGATTTATTTTTTACCGCTCTTTACCATTTTTGACCAGCGGAGTTGACACCGGTAATAATAACAAAGTTAATAATACCGGTCTCGATTTAAGCCGAATAGTTGAGATTTTTTCTTCCGGTCATTGGTTTCCCAACGCTGAAATTCCAGAGTTCGGAATGTTAAGTTTATTCTACGGTTCATTTATCGTTACAATAACGGCAATGATTTTTGCTATACCAATAGGAATTTTGTCATCCGTTGTTTTGAGCGATATAGTTTCCTTTCGTGTTCGTCAGATATTGAAACCTTTTATCGAATTACCTGCTGCAATTCCATCTGTTGCATTTGGTTTTTTTGCGATAAAGATAGTAGCACCGTTTTTGCAAGATAATTTTGGGTTCTCATCCGGTACGAATGTTTTGAACGCTTCATTGATTCTTGCAATTATGGCGATTCCGACAATTGTAAGCGTTTCCGAAGATGCAATGAGCGGTATCGGACGTGAAATTCGTGAAGCCTCTTATGCTTTAGGAGCAACACGAGCAGAAACAATAATCAACGTAGTATTTCCTGCGGCGTGGAATGGAATAGCTGCCGCGATTATTCTCGGTACAATGCGTGCTGTCGGAGAAACGATGGTCGTGTGGATGGCTGCCGGTAATGCCGCTAACATGCCCGAAGCTTGGTATCGTATTGACCAAGTTATCGCTGGATTCGGCGGCGCAGTAAGAACTATGACCGCAACTATCGCAGGTGATATCGGTGAAACTCCTGCCGAATCATTACACCGAAGCGCATTATTTACTGTCGGATTATTGCTATTGATTTTCACATTTTTTATGAATCTATTGACAGAATTTATCGTAAACCGCAGTAAAAATAAATCATACAAAGACAATGTTTCGGATCAATCGTCATCGGAGTCTAAATTTCTTATCAATGAAAACAGTAATATCGTAACGCCTTGTAACAGCAGATTTTATTTTCGTGTTTGTTGTTTCTTTTATCGATTTATGAAAAGTATTATTTCAAAGCCGGCAAAATTTTTATCTGTTATTTTTCTAGTTATGAACCGCGTGATTGCTTTTTCGTTACAAAAAATATCGATATTATTTCCATTTTGGATTCTTAATTCTTCCCGATTTATTCGGCGGTTATTTAATTTCGGATTTACATCGGCGTCGTTATTATCGATACTGATTTTATTTTTTGCGCTTGGAATAGTTATCATACCAATATTTCGCGGCGGTATTGAAGCGGTATATTTTCAGGAAACGGCGGAACATCGGTTGTTTATTCTGGAAAAATTTCAACGCGGGAATCGTCAAGAAATTGAACAAGAATTTATTCAATGCACGAAATTCCGCAAGCCGATTTATGAAAGATTAAAAAAATTATCATGGCTTTCACCCGACGAATGGATCGATCAAGCTGCAAAAATCGGACGTGAAACAAACAACAGACAATTGAGCCGAATGTTCAAAAAACTTTGTGAAGCCGATTCGCTTGAACAATTACAAACCGCTTATGACAAAATTAAAAATCTACAACAAGATAACAACGAAAATATTAATCCGATAGTTCATCTTGCCGGCGAGTATTATGCAATTGCCCGTGATTCTGATTTATCAATTAGAAATAAGTTTATACCGGCAGATTCAAATTTAACTTATTCTGCAGCGTTCAAACAAATTCGTACAATTATAAACGGCGTTGAGGGAACAGGTTGTATTCTCGGAAAAGAGGAGCGGAACGATAATGCTCATTTGCCGCCGGAGGTACGTTATGGTGCGGCTCATTGGTCAACGGCGCAAAAGTATCTTTTGCAGCTCAAGCAGGCTGTTATTTGGAAACCAAAAGTTGAGAACGGAAAAAGTAGTATTACGAATGAAAAAATTATAGTTAATCGTTTTTCACTTTTTGCAGAAACAAAAGTTGAGCCGGAAGTAAAATTATTGATCGAAGAGATCGATAAAGGAATGACGCTGATGCTTAATCCGCGTTGGACATTTTACGGTTATTATTTTTTCGATTCAGCTGCAGCAGGACATTTTTTAGGCGGAATTGGACCGGAATTACTTGGTACAGCTTTAATTTCATTGTTATCGATATTGATTGCATTACCGCTTGGATTATTGACGGCAGCGTATCTTGTTGAAGCTGCGAAAGACAATTCGGCAACACGATTTATGCGGCTTTGTGTCAACACACTGGCGGGAGTTCCGAGTATAGTTTTTGGTCTTTTTGGATTGGCGATGATAGTAGAATTTATCACGGGCAAGCCGTCTCTTTTAGCCGGTTCGATAACGCTGGCGATATTGATATTACCTGTAATGATCCGCACGTCGGAAGAGGCGATTCGTGCAGTGCCGCAAATGTATCGCGAAGCAGCAATCGGTTTAGGTGCAGGGGCGTTACGTGTGTTTATGACTGTAACTTTACCGGCAGCGTTACCGGGAATTTTGACAGGTACAATTTTGGGAATAAGCCGAGCTGCCGGTGAAACTGCACCGTTATTATTCACTTGCGCTGTTGCTTCCGGAGGTTTTATTGCGGGGTCGAATTTACTTTTTCAGCCAACGCCGGTTTTATCTTATACCGCTTATGACATGGCTGTCGGAGACAGAATTGCAGCTATGGTGCCGTACAATCAATTTGGTCTAGTTGCAACTTTAATCTTGTTTGTTTTAGTTTTTAATGTAGCAGCGATTATTATTCGCGCAAGAATCACAAAAAAATTACGGGGAAATTAACAGGGAAATTAAAAAGATAATTAAAAAGATAATTAAAAGGAGAATTAAAAAGGTAATTTAATGTTACAAAAATTATATAATACTAATACGGCGGTGCTATTTCGACATTGGTTCGGACAAATTTTCGGTAACAATATCGTTACGATAAATGAAAATAGTAACGGTATCGGTAACAGTAATGATATTCGGTCTGACAATTCAAATGAAAATAAATCTGATATAAGGTATTCAGTCAATTTGAAAGCTGCATGTCAAACTGTTATTTATGCGAAAAATTTTTCGCTTTGGTATGGTAATAAGTTAGCGGTGAATAACGTTTCGATATCAATTGAGTCGGGCGGAGTTACTGCGATTATCGGACCAAGCGGTTGCGGAAAAAGTTCTTTTTTACGAAGTATTAACAGAATGAATGATCTAATTCCGAATACAAGAATCGACGGACGTTTGATTGTAGATGGACAAAATGTATATGATAAACAAATTGATTTAGTTTCTCTTAGACGGCGTATTGGAATGGTATTTCAGAGACCTAATCCATTTCCCAAAAGTATATTTGATAATGTCGCTTATGGTCCGCGGTTGCATGGAACAAGAGACAGATCGCAACTCAATGAAATTGTCGAAACGTGTTTGAGAAGTGCGGCGTTATGGGATGAGGTAAAAGATTCATTGATGCGTTCTGCGATTGCGTTATCAGGCGGGCAGCAACAGCGTCTTTGTATAGCAAGAGCTTTAGCGACGCAGCCGGATATGTTGTTAATGGATGAACCATGCAGCGCACTTGATCCAATTGCAACCGGAAAAATCGAGGAACTTATCGTTGCGCTAAAAGAAAAATATACGATTGTTATTGTTACTCACAATATGCAGCAAGCAGCAAGAATCAGTGATCGGACTGCATTTTTTTGTCTAGGTGAGTTAATTGAATTTGATGAAACAAATAAAATTTTTACGACTCCGTCGAACCCGCAAACCGAAGCATATATCACGGGAAGATTCGGTTAATAATATTCAGAATATCAGTTGTGAAAATATCAAATAAGTATTTTCAATTGTCAGATAAAAAAGCGGGTAATATATACTCATTGTACTTTAAAATTCGGTATTATTTTTTGTAACGAAAAAGGTGACCGTTCACGTATAAAACTAGAATCGCCCTGAAAGGGCAACAGGATTATAACCCGCCCCAGCGGGG
>JAITKS010000194.1 GCA_031278315.1 Planctomycetaceae bacterium
GCTTGAGCTTCGATGACGCTTTGGATACAACTTTTGAATCTTCTGTTTAATCCGCACTTTTTGATTCCCTACAGTGTTATCTTCAAAAAGAAGTATGATGTATGATGTATGATGTATGAAGTATGATGTATGATCTTCAACATGCGTATTATCAATAATATACCTGTTAAGTCCCGCAGGGACGACACTTCTTGATAGTTAGCTCTTGTTCGTGTATTTTGTCTTTAAAAATTATTTTATTATGTGCAGTTTTTATTCACGGCTACAGTATGTTCGGCTTTAGGTAATTTTTGCGGATAATCTTCGCGATTGTGTGCGCCTCTTGTTTCATGTCTGCATAAGGCACCTTCTATAATTAACTTTGCGGCAATAAGCATATTCTGCACTTCCCATCCGGCAGTATTAGAAAATTGCTGCGAGAAAATATACTTCGACCATAACAACGTATCATCGAGAGCACTTTTTAATCCGTTTTCATTTCTTATAACACCGGCGGTTCGCCATAATAAACTCTTTAACGAATTACCAATATCTGTCAAATCAATTGATTGAAATACTTGTAACGCTGGATCAATCGGCGGTAACGGTCTGTTTTCTATCGGAACGACACCGTAATCGTTTGACATAATTTTTGCGGCATTCGATGCACATCGTCCCGTTGATTCACCAAATACTAACGATTCCAATAAACTATTCGATGCGAGTCGATTCGCTCCGTGTAATCCGGTACTTGCGGCTTCACCTGCTGCCCATAATCCGCTTATCGTACTCTGACCATTAATATCAACAGCGACTCCGCCCATTGCAAAATGAGTACCCGGCCGCACGGGTATTTTGTCTTTGCTTATATCAATTCCGAATCGTTTGCACGTTGCTGCGATACCCGGAAATCTTGAATAAATCCAATCTTTAGGTTTCTGTGTAAGATCGAGATAAACATTCGACGTATTAGTTTTTTGCAGATGCTGAACAATACTAAGACTAACAACATCGCGCGGAGCTAAATCGCCGCGAGGATCATAATCTTTCATAAATGCGTATCCATTACGATCTACGAGTTTTGCACCTTCACCTCTCATAGCTTCTGAAATCAGGCTGCGGCTGCTTCCGGCGATGTATAATACAGTCGGGTGAAATTGAACGAATTCCATATCTCTAATTTCGGCGCCGGCACGAAAAGCCATTGCGATGCCGTCGCCTGTTGCGATTGTTGGATTAGTTGTTTCCCGATAAACTTGTCCCATACCGCCGCAAGCTAAAATCGTTTGTTTTGCCCAGATTAGTTCTTTCTCGCAATGTTTTTTCCAGTAAACAATCGCGCCTCTGCAGCAGTTGCCGGCAGTTAAAAGATCAAGAGCAAATGTATTTTCCCAAATTCTGATATTACTACGTTGAAGTAATTCAGCGATCAAGGAGCGCATTAATTCACGTCCGGTAGAATCTCCGTTTGCGTGTAGAATACGATCTTTACTATGTCCGCCTTCTCGACCGAGCATAATTTCACCGCTTGATTTTTTGTCGAATTTCATACCGATATCAATTAAGTTTTGAATTTCGGCAGGACCGCGTTTGATTACATGTTCAACAATTGTTTTATCGCAGAGTTCACCGCCGGCAGTGAGAGTGTCTTCGATATGTTCTTGAAAGTTATCAGTTTTATCCCAAACGGCAGCAATACCGCCTTGAGCATTGACACTATTAGAATTATCGAGTCCATCTTTACAAATTAAAAGAACATTAAGCGAAGGGTCAACAGCTAATGCCGCACGGCAGCCGGCCAATCCGCCGCCTATCACAAGAACATCAGTAAAAAAATGAGGATGACGTTTCGGATGAAACGGAACAAGATATCTCAACATAATTTAATTATTAATTATACGGGTAACAGGTAAAAGTGAATCGTTTGTAATATATCAAGCGGAATATTTATTTTTCAATCTTTTTTGGAGTTGTGTAATGAGTAATATGTCAGCGGTAATATTTTAGTTGAATATCTTAAACTCTCAATAGAGACACAAGTCATTGAGTCTCGGCATTGGTGATTGTATGGGTTTTAACTTCCTAGAATATTACCAATTAACTAAAGAGTTGTTTAGTAATATATCTGTGGAATATTTTTTTTATTAACCACAGAGGACACAGAGAACACAGAGAAATCAGATTTTGTAATTTTAGATTTAAGTGAATTACTAAAAAATATTTTAGGCGGGAACGCAGGCGTCCCGCCTGCATCTTTTTTGTACAAAAAACGCCTAAAGATGCGGTCGAGACGACCGCGTTCCCGACAACAATAAATTATTACACTGATATATTACTATTTTTTATGTTTTCAGAGTTCTTTGAGTCATGAGTTGTGAATTATGAATTTTAGATTAAAAATTTTGGGGGCTTTTGTTTTTTTGGCTAACAATGTAATTCGATTTATGTTTTTAGTTGTGGTATTATTTTGCGCGGTGTCTTGTTTAAATGGTTCGGGTAATTTTTTATCTGATGTATCTAATATTAATGCTGTGAGTACGGAGACATCATTACTTAGGGACAGTAATATTCCAGTTAATACGGCGGCGGTAGAGATATATAACATTCGCATAACTCCAGAAACTGAGCAATATTTAGACAATTTATGGTTAGAAACAGACGAGCAGGTAATACCGGCATTTGTGAGATTAAATTTGTTTCATAATGGGATACGTGCGGGGGTTCAGGGCAGTTTAATTTCGCCGGCGTTATCTCGTTTAATCAATGTGAGCAGCAATCCGGAACTGTCGCAATATGTGAATGGAATGATACGGGAGGCGTCGGTTCAAGAGTTATCGCGTGAATTACCGGTATCGAAACAATTTCAAAATTTGTATCCTGACATGAGAGTAATTGTGAAACCATTTAATTCGACAATTTATGAGTTAGCATTATTTGAGAATGAGGGCGGACAAATTTGGGGTAAAAATTATACGAATGTGCAAGGTCAATTGAGGTTGACGGCGAAACCGGTAATGGGGGGCAAAGTCAGATTTGAAGTAATTCCAGAGTTAGAGTATGGGGTACCGGAAATGAGGACATACAGCAGACAAGGAATAATTTTTAAGGAGACGAGCAAGCCGCGAAAAGTTTATGATTCTTTAACGATAGAGGTTGATTTATTACCGGGCAACTGGTTAATTCTTGGGGCAACTTCAGAAAATTGTAGGGGTACTGGGCGATGTTTTTTTGTTCGCGGCGAGGACCAGATCGAGCAACGAATAATAGCGATAAGGCTAATAAATTTAAAGCGTCCGATTGAGGAGCCGCAATTAAATCAAGATTCACCGAGCAGCAAATCCAATTATCTATTACTTGAAAGAAAATAATTGACAATTATCCTCCTCTAGTTTTGAAAACTAGTAATATATCAGTTGAATAATTATTTTTTTCGGGAACGCGGTCGTCTCGACCGCATCGTTAGTTTTGTTTTTTTGACAGGATTACAAGATTACAGGATTGACAAGATTTTTAAATATATACTCATTACACTTTAAATTTCGGTATTCGTTTTAAACTCAACTCGCCCTGAAAGGGCAATCAGCATTAGCGTAGGGCAACGCCCTACGGAAAAAATATAACACACCAAAGCCCTG
>JAITKS010000196.1 GCA_031278315.1 Planctomycetaceae bacterium
AGGGCTTAGGTTTTTGGGGGATTTTACCCGCCCCGATGGGGCGGGTTATAATCCGATCGCCCTTTCAGGGCTGGTTTTGTTTAAAACAAATACCGAATTTTCAAGTATGAATAGTATATATTATTTTCTACCTAATTCTCTTCGACGTTTTCGTTATTGTATTCGTTTTCGTCTTCGGATTGATTTTCGTCATTATTTTTTTTCGGCAGTAATTCATCAAGAATTTTTGAGACGTATAATTGATTTTTAACGCCTTTGTTTAATACAAATTCGATTTTTGGTGTATATCGCGAATCAATCCGTTTTGCTACTTTCGATTGCAAGAAACCAGCGGCAGATTGTAAACCTTTCATGCAGAGTTTTTGTTTCGCCTCATTACCCATTATTGAAACATGTACTTTTGCGATTTGCATATCACCAGAAACTTCAACATGCAGAACCGTAACATCTCTCACGCGAGGGTCCTGTATTTCTGTTAATATAGACATACTGACAACTTGACGAATCGCCTCGCCTGCTTTAAGAGTTCTTCTGCTCATTTGAAATATACTCCTTGTATTTTAAAATTCGGTTTTTATTTTTTGTAATTTAGGGGGAGTATATTACAAAAAATGTTTTCGTTTTTTTGTGTGTTGAAAATAATTTTACACTAAAAAAATCTTTTATCCGGCGGAATAATAACTATTTCGATTCGATTATTATTTGCTCTTCCTTCTGCTGTCGAGTTATCATCTACCGGATACTTTGAACCGGAAGAGATTGTTGTCATTTTTGCAGGATTACATTTAAGGATTTTTACGCAATAATCTATTACAACTCCAGCTTTGAGAGCCGCAATATCGTGTTTTTGCGTTGGATTTTTCGGATCGACATCCAGATTATCTGTATGACCTTCAATATTTATTTCCCGCTCTGGGTAAGCTGCTTGTATTTCTGTTATTATTCGTCTTAATAATTCTTCGGCTTCGGGTTTCAGTTTCCATGCGGTATTCATAAACAGCAACGAATCAACAATTGCGATTCTAACAATACCTTTATTATCTTTGGTTGTTGTTACGCCTTTAACATTAAAAGACGGCGGCGATAAATGTTTTTCTTTATCTTCTAAATCAGCATTAGACGGCGGCGATGACGACGACGGTGATGACGACGACGGTATTGATGACGGAAACGATGACGACGGAAACAATGATGACGGCGGCGGTGACGGCAATGGCGGTGACGGCGGTACTGTCATTAATTCTGTTGTTGATTCGGTCAATTGTTTATTGTTATCTGTATTATGTGATTGAGTTGTTGTTTTAGGTTGTTCTTTATTTTTTTTGAGTTCTGTTTCGAGGTATTCGACTTGTTTTTTTAGTTCATTTAACTCATTGGATTCGGATATTTCGGATTGAGATATTATTGGTGATTCTTTTTGAATTATTGTTTCGGGAATTACATTTATATTTGAATTTACAGTGTGAGCAGGTGATTCGGCGATGTGATGCGGTATAATCGGTCGAAATGCTTCGTAGCGTTTATTATCTAAAATCGACGGATCTTTTACGGTATTTGAGACCGGTTGAGTTGATGTTATCGTGTCGGCTATTGAGGCGGAACCGGCAAAGAATGGCGGTGAATTATTGTTGACAAAATTTGTCGTATTGACATGAAATTTATCAGACGAAGCTGCCGGTGCCGAAATCGGTGATGAAGTTATCGGCGATGAATTTATCGGTGATGAATTTGATGTTGGTGTCAGCGGTGATGGAGGTGATGTTGGTGATGTTGGAGTCAGAATAGACTCATTAGTCGGCGGCAGCGGCGGTTGAGTTTGCGGTTGAGTTTGTTTTGGAGGATTGAATTTATTTGTTGATGGTGCTGAAAAAAGTCTAGTTGTATTATTTGAAGCCGTGCGGCATCCGGTGAGACAAAAAATTAAGATTGTAAGAATTAAAATTGTCAATATTGTATTATGTGAGTGCGTAGAGAACCTGCGGTTCATTTGTGTTGAATTTAACTTTTCAACAAATGAACCTTTATAGATTACCGAATATTCACGTGTAAGCAAATAAAAATACATTGCTCTATTTTGGGATATTCTGAATTTAACCATTGGATTTATGTCATTACAGTTTTCATTTTAGAATTTTAAACTTTATCTTGAATTTTCGGTTTGATTTATCTAATTTTATTTAATTGGAATGTGTGTTTTTATGTCACCGAAATTCATTGTATGATACGTATATTACTAATTTTTTTTGTAACGAATTTATGTGAAATTCTAAAAATCTATTTTAGAATTAACGCAGTTATCTTGACCGTATATTTAGGTGTTTACATTGCAGGCGGGTCGTATATGTTTTTTTTTCATAAAATAGTTTTTAGAAATTCAGGCAAATCATAAATCTTAAATTCCTGATTATTTTTTTCAGGGTTGGTATGAAAAACAAATATTCTACTGGAATATACAATTCAATTATTGTTTCAATTCAATTATTGTTTATCTGAACAAAAGCCGAAATTATATTACTACCATTGGAAGTGTACTCTATAAAATAAGTTTTGATCTAAAAAATTTGCCAAAAAATTAATTAAATAGAACAGTATAATTACAGATTGTAACAATTATGATAAAATTGACATCAATAAATAATGAATGTTCGATTTGTGTTATACAACTCTTATATTTTACAAATTAAAATTTATCTTTTATTTTGTCGAGTTTGTTTTAAGAATTTTGAATCTTTGATTAAAAAAAAATCACATAAATATTACAAATTACGAAATAAAAATTACGAATTACAAATTAATGTAATATATCAGCGAAATTTTTTTATTAACCGCAGAGAACACAGATAGATTGTAATTTTAGAATTTAGATTTTAGATTTAAATGAATTACTAAAAAATATTTTAGCCCGGAACGCAGGCGTCTCGCCTGCATTTGTACAAAAAACGGCTAAAGATGCGGTCGAGACGACCGCGATCCTGATACAATAAATTATTTCACTGATATATTACAAATTAATTAAAAATTAAAATAATATCAAATGCGAGGTGCTTAATGGTAGATTTAGTCAACCATGAATTTGGCGATTATCATATATTACGCCGTATAGGTATTGGTGCGATGGCAGAGGTATATCTTGCGGAGCAGCGTTCTCTTGGCAGGCGGGTTGCATTGAAAATACTGAAACCGGAGCTTGCTAACGACGATGTTTATTTACAACGATTTGTTCGTGAAGCGCGTGCGATAGCTCGTATGGTTCATCCTAATCTTGTTCAGATATATCAGACAAATTGTTATAACAATTACTGGTTTATTGCGCAGGAATATGTTGCAGGTCAAACGTTACAAAATTTGATACAGTCGAGTAGTCCGATTCCTGCGGATCGTGTTGCCGAAATTTTATGGCAGGTTTCGGCAGCTTTATATTTAGCGGAGCAATCGGGAATTGTACATAGAGATATTAAGCCGGAAAATATTCTAATTGGTGAAAACGACAATGTTAAAATCGCCGATTTCGGATTAGCTAGATTCGACGAAACAGGTTCGCTCGCATTGACGCAAGTCGGAATGACGCTCGGCACGCCGCTTTATATGAGCCCGGAGCAAGCGCAAGGTAAGCCTCTTGATCATCGCAGCGATATTTATTCTTTGGGAATTACTTGTTATCATGCGGTTGCGTCTTATCCGCCTTTTACTGGTGAAACGGCGATTGCTGTAGCTTTGCAGCATGTCAACGCCGAGCCGGCACCGCTTGAAAGTATAAGACCTGACGTGCCGTTGATTCTATGCAAAATTATTCATCGGATGATAGAGAAAGAACCTGAAAAACGTTTCCAATCGTTTAATGAAATCAGGATTGAGTTACGTCCGTTTTTTTCTATTACGAATCTTGACAGCAGTGATAATTTATCTGATAAATCTGATTTATTAAAAATAGACCCAATAGATCAAAAAATAATAGATAAAGCTGAACAACTGCAATTAATATTGAACAAAGGCAAAAAAGGTAATTCGGAAAAAAGTATTTTGAGAGGTTATATCTTTACTATTATTTTGTTTCTAGTATTGATTTTTGTCGGTGTTTTATTGGGATATATTCATGTCGTTTCGATGCCTAATCCGTTACATCCGCCTACGGCTGCGGAAATCAAAAAATATGATACGGTTGAAGAACAATGGGTATATGCTTGTATTCTTAATTCGCCGGAAGCATGGAATAGCATAATAGAATATTTTCCGAATGCAGATTATTATTGGAAACGCAAAGCGCAACGTCAATTGATTCGATATTATTTTCAAGCTGGAGATCATGGTAATTCTGAAATGTTGTTACCTCTTTTTCAAGAATTTTCACAGTTAAGCGGTGCAGATGAGCAAGATCGTGCTCTTGGACTAGTGGGACTCGCATGGTACACCGCTGAAAATGCCGACATAAATAATAAAAGTAAAATCGACACCGCTTCCGATTATTTATTACAATTCTATGAATTAGATTTTACATATTCAGACCCTTTGATAAATCAAATATTAGACGCCGCAAAAAAAACTATACAACGAAAAAACAAAATTTAATGTTTGACAATACTCATAAATTAGTAATGAAATTTGCTAAAAACCTAATGTAAAAATTTATTGTTAGAAAAAATGTAATATACCAGCGGAATATTTTTTTTATTAACCACAGAGAACACAGCGAACACAGAGAAATCAGATTTTGTAATTTTAGATTTTAAATTTTTTGGTAATATATCGGTGAAAATTTTTTCAGATGTTTTAAATTTATTTTTAGTCAACCTTATTACCTTATTAACAAATCATTTTTCAACAATAATGTAATAAGAGTATAACAGCAGTTGTATTGGTGATTATAATCAAGTTATTCTATCTAAAAATTTTTAACAAACTGAGGGTACTTGCATCTGATTCTGCAGCAGTGATAAAATATCTATCTAATTTTTTCGTTCAATCAGGCAGATTGAATCCATTTTGCAACAGTGCAAAGGGAAAAATTGGCTTCGGCAGTAACTCCAAAAGTTACATTTAAACAATTCCCATATTAAGAATAAAATACAATGAATAATCACGTAACAATCCAAATCGAAATACAATTAAAGCAATATTTAACATTACTTGAACAAAAGTTGACAGGTGATGTTTTAACATATTACGGTCCTATTTTGGACGAGTATGTTCCAGATTTTTTACAGATAATTGAGCAAGCTTCTATTGACAGCAAAAAGCATGACGATCTTTTTGTTATGTTAACAACATTGGGAGGCAGTCCATTTGCGGTAGAGCGGTTTGTAAATATTATCCGGCAACATTATAAAGAAGTAAATTTTATCGTTCCCGATCATGCTTATAGTGCGGGTACTATTTTTTGTATGAGCGGCGATAAAATATACATGGATTATGCAAGTGTACTTGGACCTATTGATCCTCAAGTTGTTAATCCCAGTGGACGATTGGTTCCTGCTCTTGGTTATTTGGACAAAATTGACGAACTGATACAAAAAAGTTGTAAAGGTACGATAACACAGGCAGAATTTTTTATTCTAAAAGATTTTGATTTAGCCGAACTACGTTCTTACGAACAAGCAAAAGAATTGACAATTGATCAACTAAAAAATTGGCTAGTCAAGTATAAATTTAAAAACTGGAATGTACACAGCAAGACAGGTTTGCCGGTTACGCTTGAAGACAAACAGAAAAGAGCAGAGGATATCGCCGCAAAATTAAGCGATAGTAAGTTGTGGAAATCGCATGGAAGACCTATAAATATGACCATTTTAACAGAACAATTAAAGTTACAAATTGAAGATTTTGGTAAAGATACAAAATTGAAAAAATTAATCCGTCAATATCATAGTTTTGTATCAGATTTTGTGAACAAAAACAATTTAACCCATTTTATACAAACGAGGAATTTTATATGAACAAGATCAGTTCTCAATTAAAAGAAATAAAGGATAAAAAAGATATCAAAGAAATATCTGACAAGAAGTCTTACGAACAATATCAAGAATGGACAGACGAGTTCAACAGACTTGTCGAACTTGGCATAATACGTCAACGCGGATTTCAATTACGTTCCATTTCTGATACTCCCTTACAAACGCCGCATTTTAATAAAGGTATCACAAGATAACGCTCTCTATTATAACAACCGCTCTGGGAACAGCAGAAAAAATTTGGTTCTTTTGTAATATCAGTAAAGTTTTTCAAAGGTTTTAAATTTATTTTTTAAAACACGAAACACACGAAAGTTTTTTTAGATAATTTTCGTGTATTTCGTGAACTCAAAAAACAAATATTCTACTGATGAATTACATTTTATTTTATAAGGTGTCGATTTGTTTTTTTAATTCGCCGTAAACTTCTGTAATTTCTTTCAGATTTTCTTCACCGAAGGTAGGTTTAATTGTCTCAATGATACGATAACCATTTTCGTAATCTTTAAGGGCGTCATTTTTATTCCCGATAGCTCTTAAAATATTTGCACGGTTTGCATAGAACGACGTTAATTGAAGTTGGAAGTCTTCTTTTTCTTCTTCGTCTAAACCGAAATCGGTGTTTTGTATTTTATCTGCGATTTCTATACATTCATTTGCATCTTTAATTGCCTTATCGAAATCACCTGTTTTTGCAAAGCAAACAGAGCGGTTTTCCAAAACGGATGCGAAATGTTGTAACAATACCGGTTCTTCAATTTGTGCGAAATCGCTGAAATCGTTTATTGCCCGTTCAAAAGTTTTTATTGCATCTGTTAAATTATCTATATCAAGTAATATAGAACCTTCAGTTGTGATTGCATTGAATAGATCGATACGGCTGTCAAGTTGCGGGTCTAATAGAACTATACGTTCAAGTATTTCAATTCCGCGTCCTACATCAATTAGGATTTCGCCGATTTTATTTTTCATTTCTGTATCTGAATCGAATTCATAGTCTCTGTAAGATTCATAAGTAGCTATACATCGATCTATCAGAACATTTGCTAATTCTTTTTCGTGTTCCATTTGTCCGATATCGATCAATTCGACCAATAATCTCATTGCGCGGTTATAAGCGTCAACGACTTTTTCCAGCGGTTCACCCATATCACGAAAAAGTGTTCCCAGAGCGATACTTACTTTTGCCATGAAATATCTTGTATCGAGATCGCTTATTTTTTCAACAGCACGAAAAGCAAGGAAAGATTCATCGAAGTCGGTTTTTGCTTTAATGAGATCGCCTTTTTCGTGGTAGATAGTTCCGCGATTGAGTTGAATTCCGGCAATATCGTATTTTGCTTCGCCGTCGCCGGAGTCATCAAGCGGTTTGAGTGTTGCGAATGCTGCACTATAAGAATCGACAGCGGGATCGAGTTCGTCGTAATCGTTGTATATGACTGCGCGTTGCAAGTAAACGTTACCTAGTTTACGTCTGATTTCGTTTTCTTCGCCTTGTGCGAGAGTATTTTTTAACGTTTTTTCGGCGCGGCTGTTCAACATAATAATAGTATCAAGTTGTTCACCTTCGTCGTATGCGATATTAGCGAGTTCGGTGTATATTTCGGCTAGTTCTTCGCTTTGTTCGATTGTGCGTGCTGTCATACTTTCTAATTCGGCGGCACGTTTTTTCAGTGGTTCAATATCTCGCGGTTCGTTATTATTGTTACTGTCTGCACAATTTGAGCATGAGCAGCCGCCTGACGTTCCAGCAACAACCGCTCCGACAGCAGGCAAAACCGCCAAGCCCGAATATGTTAAAATTGTTGTTATCTCTTGTGAACAGATATAGGAAAATATTTCTAAAACAATGGACATTTTTTTACTCCAATAAATGGTAAAACCTCTATATGTTGCTCGCACGGTAAGATTCAGCTGCTCATATCTGCTTGACTCAATTGTAAGCAAAATGATAATAACCGAAATCAATTGTGTGAACAGTTAAAACAACCGGAGACCGGCAACAATACGTATCGTACTATGAATTTCAATGACGTAAAAACATAAAAGCTATTCATTACAAAGCCCCTTTCTAATCGGATTATAGTAAGCAGGCAATCAAATTGAAAATTCAAGTAAGAGTAGTTTAATACTTCTTAAATCAAACAAAATTCGTTGAATTTTTTCAATCTACTGACAAAAGGAATTTGGTTAATGTTTAATTAAATCGGCGGCTCTTGAAATGTGTCAATTACTATATTTTATATTTACTTTTTGAAAAGCGGACGAAAGTAAATCAAAAAATAATTTTATACGAATCATTCATACTATGAATTTCTGTAATGCAAAAGCTAATCATTAAAAGTCCGTTTCCAGATTTATGTAAGCAAGCGAATCAACCGGCAATTCAAGTAAGAGTAATTTAAAACCAAATCGAGGGGGCATTATAATCATGTTCGTTGACATTACAAGCATGGGGGATTACAAGCATGAGGAAAGGGCAGCAAAAAATTTCGGACTATATACTAGATTGTACAATTCTCTAAATATACTTTTCACACTTTAAATTTCGGTATTCGTTTTAAACTAAAATTGCCCTTGCATGGTGAATACATAGACAATTTTTTGACTCAAAAACAAGTTGTATTTATTAAAAAATATTGCAACGTTTATTGACAATATTTTCAATTAAAAAAATAAAAAACGAA
>JAITKS010000228.1 GCA_031278315.1 Planctomycetaceae bacterium
TTGGTATTTTTATACCAGTGCTAAATATTTCACGCGTGAAACGTATGAAAAATTAGTAACATTAACCCAAAATTTAGGAGTAAAAATTATGTCCCCATCAGCAGCAGAAACATATTGGAACGAAGCAACTGTACAAGGCGAAACTAGAGGTATAGCAATAGGTGAAGCAAGAGGTATAGAGAAAGGTAAATCAATAGGCGAAACGATAGGCGAAGCAAGAGGTGCAGCTAATGCGATAATTCGAATGTTAAGGCGTCGTGTTGGTGAACCGTCGGCGGAGTTGAAAAATAGAATTATGAACGTACGGTCTATTGATAAACTCGATGAGCTTTTGGATTTTGCCTCTACTTGCGTATCGCTTGGAGAATTTGCAACAGCATTAAATTAAGTGTGTCTTTAATAATTGGTGATATTGTAATATATCGGTGGAAATTTTTTTAACGATAGCAGAATTGTGCCGTGTAATGAAAAATTTCATGTTCCGCTAGTAATGCACTTAAAATTTGTTAGTAATATTGTGTTGAGATTACAATGATATGTCGTTTCATAACTGTAGTTGAAATATACGATTAATAAAAGTGCTGTCCTTAATAGGCAAAGAGATTGGAACATTTATCATTTAAAAGTATCTTATGAAAGATTTCACTGATATATTACCAAAATTTGTTGCAGAAATATTCCGCTGAATATTATTAAAAAAATAAAATGTCTTTCAAGTTACCCGAACTTTTGTCTCCTGCTGGTGATGAGGAATCTATTCATGCGGCGTTAGAAAATGGTGCCGATGCGGTTTATTTCGGAATTTCAATTCATGGAAAATATAATGCTCGTGTCCGTGCAAGAAATATTCCGATTGAGAATCTCAAAAGTATAATGCAACTTTTGCATAATCGTTCAATGAGCGGTTATGTTACGCTCAATACGTTGGTACACGATTGTGAACTCGCCGAAATTGAGCAGCTTATTCGTGAAATAGTAGAAGCCGGAGTCGATGCAATTATTGTCCAAGATATTGGAGTTGCGGTGTTTTCTAAACAGTTTTGTCCTTCTCTTCCGATTCATGCTTCGACTCAAATGTCTTTAACATCGCCGGATTCGATTCGATTTATGTCTTCACTTGGTTTAAGTCGAATTGTCTTACCGCGTGAATTATCGTTACAGCAAATCCGTAGTATTCGCAGGTCAACTAATCTTGAGATTGAAGCGTTTATTCATGGTTCGCTTTGTATTAGTTTTTCGGGTCAATGTTATGCGAGTTTAGCGATAGGCGGTCGTAGTGCGAATCGCGGTTGTTGTGCGCAACCTTGTCGTATTCCTTATTCGCTGATTGATAATAATCGTGTGAATAATCCGTCTCAACTTTTAAGTCCGTGTGATCTTGCAGCGTTACCTTTACTGGAAGAGCTTATTTCAACTGGAATAAATTCGCTTAAAATCGAGGGACGTCTAAAACCTGCCGAATATGTAGCTGAAGTAACTCGTACATATCGTGAAGCACTCGGCAAGATAGAACAAAAAATTATCGGTTCTGGTTCTGGTTCTGGTTCTGGTTCTGATTCTGATTCTAATTCTGATTCTTGTTCTAAATTGAAATTAAATTCTCAAAAGAATGACAAATTCGCAGATACAATTTCGGCAGATACGTCGAGACTAGAACTAATCTTTTCGCGTGGTTTATCAACAGGTTGGTTAGATAAGGTAGAACCAAGAAATCTTGTTTCTGGAAATATTATGTCGCATCGAGGAATTAAAATTGGCAAAGTTATAGAAGTGCGCCGTGATGCTGTTGTGGTTCTTTTGTCAGATAGAATTCATCGCGGGGATGGTGTATTGTTTGAGAATAGCGGGCAGCCTGATTGTTCGCAGGGCGGCAGAGTTTACGAAATTATTCGTAAGGGCGAATCGGTGCAAGAATGTTCTGAAAATATAAAAGTTCTTTTAACTTTTGCGAACAATTCAATTGAGCCGCAATATGTAAAATCGGGGCAAGCTGTACGAAAAACCAACGACCCTAAAGTCGAGCGTGAAATACGAAGGTCTTTTGAATCACAAACGACGCAACGCCGTATTCCTGTAAATATTAGTATAACGGCAATTGCCGGAACGCCGTTAAAATTATATGCCGAAACTTCAACAGGCGCAAAATGCGAGATTATTTGTAACGATAATTTAGATATTGCGGTTAAACATCCGATTACGCTGGAGATGTTGAGAACACAATTCAATCGATTCGGCGATACCATTTTTTCGCTTGGTAATTTGGACGCTATTATCGATGGTAATCCGATGATTCCGTTAAGTAAACTTGGAAAATTAAGACATGATTTGATCGATAAACTTGAAAGTTATTCACCGCAGCCAAAGACAAAAATTGAATTTCATAATAACATTGAAACAATACAACGTAATATTCACAATTTGTTTTCTGAAATTTCTGTTACAAAAAATCAAACTGCGGATATAAATAAAAAAACAGATTTGATTACAATTCATCTTTTGTTGCGGGAAGTTGAAATTTTTAAGGATATTAAATTATTGAAACGAATAATATCATTAGGTTGTAATTCGTTTTATGCAGAGTTTGGAAACATAGAAGAATACCAATTCGCAGCGGATGCAGTGCGTCGGGTAAGCGGCAAATTTGCAGCTGTATTACCGCGGATAATTTTGCCGAATGAAAATTGGAAATCTAATAAATTCATAGAGTTAAAACCAGACGTGGTAATAATAAGAAATTATGAAGAGTTGTTATTTTTTAAGGAAAATAATATTCCGGTAATTGCAGATTTTTCATTTAATGTAATAAATGAATTATCGTTTCATAAATTGCTGGAATGGGGAGTTGAACGAATAACACCGGGATTCGATTTGAATCAAGAGCAACTTGAGAGTCTGTGTGATAAAGTGCCGAAATCGAAAGTTGAGTTAATTGTATTCGGACGAGTACCGCTTTTCACGATGAATCATTGTCTATGGCGGGCGAATATTATTCCGCCGAATCAACCTTGTAAACGTATTTGCAAACAAGTTCCGTTAAAAATAAAAGACAGATGCGGTGCTATTCATTCAGTAAGAAGTGACATTTTATGTAAAAACATAATAGAAAACGCCGCTGAATATTCGATCAAACCGATCAAGGGTATTCGAAATTTACGTATCGAATGGGATTCAAGATTGGGTAATCTCATAGAAATCTTAGAAAAAATCAATTTGCAAACTTGGTAATTGGTAATATTATGAATTTTTATGTGAGGAGTTTTTTAGAAGTTATCAATAGTAATAATCCGTAAAATCGTTAAAGTTTAACATTTCAATTGCCGATAATATTTTTGAGAATGTTATTAAAAGTTAGCGGTAAGAATTTGACCCGCATTGTTAGACTTGACTTAACCAAACCAATAAAACATAGAGTAAACCGTGCCGCTAACTAATTAAAGATAGAATTATTAGAGTTGTCTTATATTTCTATACAACTACAAAAAACAACAAAACAAGGAGACCAATCATGGAAAAAAACAATGTTAAAATGGGGGGGGGGGGATAGAATAGATAAAGAGAAAAAAACTGGTTATAGGGAATTTCTCGATTCCAATTCACCTGCAACCTTGTTATCTGTAAACTGCTCAGTTCAATATTGGTTGAAGGCGATACCATATTATTTTATGGTGATTTTCTGTGCGATTCTCGCGGTCAATGTGTTTGCCCAGACAAATATTTCCGTTGCGAATAATTCTATTTCGACTTTTACATTGAACGAGTCTTGCGGTGATTTTTCTACAGCGGACAACAATGTTAATGTTAAAACAATAAATTCTGTTACTGTTAGCAGCAGTATTCAAGCGATTGACGATAAAAATAAAACATTTCTTTCAACACCGAAATCTGTCGGAGAATGTTATCTGTCTCAAATTTCAAATGGAACAAGTCGAGGAGCTACAAATTTTAATGTTCTTTGGTCATCTAATAATGGCGGTAATAGCGGTCTTGGTTTAGTGCAACTTGATCTTTCAACAACATTCTCATTACTGTTACCGATTCCTGTTTCACCTTTTTTTATAACGCCGTCGTTTCAGGCAACTTTTTTTGATCCGAAAACTAACGGTTACGCAACAGATAAAACGTTATATACAACCGGTCTGGATTTCCATTGGATCAAACCGATTATTCGCAACAAATTAATGTTTGATCTAGGATTTGCTGTGCAATACAGCGGCGATTTTAAGGTTGACAGCGGCAAAACGTTACGATTTCCTGCACGTTTCATGGCGATTTGGAACTGCAAACCGCATTTGAAAATGATTTTCGGTTTGGCGTATTTGGATCGTGAAGACGATTTTAATTGGCTTCCGATAGCGGGTTTGATTTGGGAACCGCGTGAAGATATTAGTGTTGAGTTGGTCATTCCGCGAGCCAAGATTGCAAAACGTGTTTATTGGTTTGATTCGGCGGCTTGTAATGATACTAATACTTGGCTTTATGCCGCATTGGAATTTGGCAGCGGTTCATGGAGTTGTGAGTATCAAGGAGCTGCCGCAAACATTGATTATCGTGACTTGAAATTACTACTCGGAGGTGAACGGCGTTGTGCTTCCGGTATAACACTGAGTTTGGAATTGGGATATATGTTTGAACGAAAATACGAATTAGATCGACTCAATTACAATACTTATCCAGCAAATTGTGTGTTTTTAAGAGTTCGATTCTTTTTCTAATCCAGTGTCAATTCATGGACAGAATGAGTTTTTTAGAAATTGACCAATTGGATAAAAGATTCAAAATGATTTCAAACCAGCC
>JAITKS010000240.1 GCA_031278315.1 Planctomycetaceae bacterium
GGAAGAGTATCGCAAAAAATTGGGAAAAATAATATTCGTTTTTCTGCCTCCGTATTCGCCAAATCTGAATATTGTCGAAAGAATTTGGAAATTTTTCAAAAAGAAAATCCTGTACAATAAATATTATGAAAAGTTCGCACAATTTTCTGAAGCATGTTTAGGTTTCTTTAAAAATATAAAGAAGTACAAGAATGAATTACAGACTCTAATCACCGAAAAATTCCGCATCGCAAAAAAATTACCGAATTTTAAAGTAGAAAGAGTATATTATGAATTTTTTCGCAGCTGTTTATTTGACATTTTCGTTTTAATTTTTTTAACACGAACCGCACGGAATTACACGAAAAACACGAAAGATTTTTTCAACTACTCAAATTTTTATATGAAAACTTTGCTTGGAATTGATCCCGGCTTGAATACAACCGGTTACGGAGTAATTGATGTATCCGATAGTAAAGTACGTTTGATAGAAGCAGGAATCATTCGTAGTTCGTCAAAGGTTCTTTCTTATAAAGTGAAAGAAATATACGAAGGCGTCCGAGACGTTATAGAATCTTTTAATCCAGACAGCCTTGCAATTGAACAACTTTATTCGCATTATGATCGGCCGACAACGGCAATATTGATGGGACATGCAAGAGGTTGTATTTGTCTGGCAGCTGCTCAATCTAAAATAAATGTTTATTCTTACGCCGCAACTAAAGTAAAAAAAATATTAACCGGAAGCGGACACGCAACAAAAGATCAAGTCCAACGCGCTATTAAATTAGAATTAAATTTAACTGCTGAACCGAATCCGCCGGATGTAGCTGACGCTCTAGCAATTGCAATTTGTCATTTCTATCACGGACGATTAAACATTAATAATGCTAAAGAATTTATAAACGGTGTTGATAGAAAATTCTCAATTGATACAATTATCAAATAATTTTACGAATGATCATGTCACTATATATTACTGAATGTCCAACATTTGAATATTATTTGGAATAAACTTTATTTTCAGCTTATCTAATTTTTCTTACTAATTAAATTTATTAGACCAACAAGAAACATATAAGTTTTGAAAATTCATTAATACTGATTTTTGTTGGGAGCGAAAAATTTTAGGTTGAAATTAGATTGAAAATTAAGGTTGAATTTAGATTGAAATTTCGGTTGAAATTAAGATTGAAATTAAGATTGAATTTAGATTGAAATTTCGGTTGTAGAAATTGTCAATATCACAAAACAAATTTATGTAAGGAGAAAAATAATGAGAGCATTAGCTACGATAACAAAAATAAAAGAAGTTCTCCCAATCGAGGGAGCAGATCAAATTGAAGCAGTCCGAATGACAACTAACAGTTGGATTGTTGTAACGAAAAAGGAGGAACTCAAAGTCGGCGATTTATGTGTCTATTTTGAAATAGATTCTTTCCTGCCTCGTGAAGAGCGATACAGCTTTCTCGACGGCAAATCTAATAAGACGATGGACGGTGTCGAAGGTTATAGACTTCGTACAATAAAACTTCGTAAACAAGTTTCACAAGGTTTAGTTTTACCGATTTCGTCGTTTCCTGAAATTGTCAAACCGTCTGAAGGTTTGGATGTAACCGAAATACTCAAGATACAGCTCTATGAGCCGCCGCAACCGGTTTCGCAAGACGGCGAAGGTCAGCGCAATGTTATGAGATTTCCTAACTTTATTCAAAAAACTGATCAAACACGTATTCAATCGTTTAGCGGGTCTGAGCTGGATTCGGTAAACAAACAATACTACGAAATAACAGAAAAATTAGATGGTACTTCAGCAACATTTTATTTTCACAAAGGTCATTTTGGTATTTGCTCGCGGAATCTAGAAATAATGTCAATTTTCAATAAGACTTTATTCCAACAAATTTGGTTATGGATTAAACGAAAATTGAATTTTAGCCGTTCCGATTCTAAAAAATCAATCCAATTGTTAAGCTATGAAGAAATTGCGAAACAAAAATTACTTTACGAAACTTTGCCGGAATATTGCAAAAAAACAAATACTTCAATTGCGATACAAGGTGAAATTGTCGGACCAGGAATCTCGTCGAATCGTCTTAAACTTGATACCGTGCGGTTCTACGTATTCGACATTTTCGATATAAACCAATACGCATACCTCGACGCAAAAAAAAGACAAGAAATCGTAAATGAATTATCTTTGGAAAATGCCCCGGTTATAGATGAAAACTTCTATCTCGATTTATCTGAAACAAGTTTGGATAAATTACTCGAAATGGCACAAGGAAAAAGTGCTTTGTCAAAAGAATTACGCGAAGGAATCGTATTCAAACAACGTACAGAAAATCCAATCGTTCATTTCAAAGTAATTTCAAACGAGTATCTATTAAAACACGGTTTGTAAAATTAGTAATTATTCAAAGAATTTTTTGTAATATATCAGTGAATTTTTTCAAAGGTTTCAAGTTTAGTTTTAACTAACGTTATTGGTAATTGTTCCCGCATAAAAAAATTAACCCCGAAAGGGCTGGTTTGATTAATCCTGAAAATTACTACATATAATGATGACCGCAAAAATTTCCACTGATATATTACTACTATCTTTTTTATTTTTTCGTGATATTTCGTGTTAAAAAACTGTACTATGAATTGCAATTAAAGCCGATAGTTACAAATATTTGATCATCTATTTTAAATCGGTCTTGTCTTACAATCTATAAATTTGTATTATTTGCAAGTTAGATTGTGACGGACAAACCAATTTTAAGCATAAATTAAATTGGACATAATTAGACATAAATTACTCTACCGGTTATTTTATCACGATGTTGGTTATAATCCGTATTAATAGAATTGTTAAAATGAAAAAAGTAGAATTATTGTACAATAACTTACTTGCATATTCTCAAATAGATATTACACTTGATTTGAGTTTATGCGATATTAGTTAAATTAGATTTTGGAGTATGAATAGAAATGAATAGAAAAAGTTTTTCGATTTTGTTGATTGTTGTAATTTTGGCGATTGGCTTTTGCATTTTAGTTGTTCGTAATCAGGTATTGGGACAGCAACCTTTATTGATGAATAATGCCGAGCAGCCGAATCAATATCAACATTATCAACCTAGACAAGTAACCGTGAAACCTCAACCGGAACCGCCTAAATGGTTAGTTGAATTTACACCTATTAATGATCCAGCAAATCAAACAAATAAAATCATGGCGATAACAATTGTCGATCCTGAATCAAAACGAATCCTGATTTATCATGCAAATTTGTCGTATGGTGCGTTGAAATTTATAAGCTCAAGAGACATAATGCCGGATATTACGCTAGGTGAATACAACGCCGTCTCGCCGACACCGCGTGAAATTATTGCTGAAATAGAACGTCTCAAAAATAATAAACAATAGATAATTTTCAGTAGAACGTTTTTAATTTGCTCACTTGTATTTTCGATTCGATTCGGCTGTTTGCATATTACATAGTTGACTAATATCACGTATCACGAATTGTTTTTGTTTATTAATCCGAAAAAAAAATTTCATACGTAGTTCGCTGATAAAAAATAGTGAAAAAGTGAAAAGTTATAAAAATTTAATTCCGAATATAGAAATTTAATAACTGAAATTTAATAACTGTTTACAAATTGGATAAAAAAATGAGTTCAGAATATTACACACTTGAAAAAGTTGCAGAAGTGTTAGGACTTCAAACGGCTGAAGTTAATCGGCTCCGAGAAAGAAGCGAGTTGAGAGCCTTTAGAGACGGCTCTTCGTGGAAGTTTCGCAAGGAAGAAGTTGACAACATGCTTGCGGAAAAAATTAAAAAACGCAGTAAACAGCAAAATGAAAACAGTGTTGCTGAAAGTGATAATAATTTCGCCGTAAATAGTACAAATAATTTATCCGAAGACGATTTCGTTTTAGCAGAAGATGATAATATTGTCGAATTGCCGGAGCCGGATGACAACTCACTATCTATGGAAGCATTCGACAATGCTATGGAAAACGGTTTCGATTTTGACAAAGAATTGATAGATGCCGCAACGCCAAAAGTTAGTGCCGCAAAGCCGAAATTAGAATCGAGTACAGCGAATATCAATCAATCTGAAATTGAATCTAAAATAATTTCGCAAGATGCGAACTCGTCAATCCAAAATAACAATGACAGCGATTTAACAATCGATGATCAACCTATAAAAAACAGTGATCCGAATACATCAATATCAAACAATTTGAACTTAAAGAAATCGCCGCCTCCCGATGATAAATCAGGTTTAGGAAAAGAAAAATCGACTCTCACAAAGAAAGACGATTTGACGCTAGACGACGATTTGACTCTAGACGATGATTTGACTCTAGACGACGGTTTGACTCTAAACGACGGTTTGACTCTAGACGACGGTTTGACATTAGACGACGGTTTGACGCTAGACGACGGTTTGACATTAGACGACGATTCGAAATCGGGCAAGGAGGAATTATCGCATGATAAAAATAAAATTACGCCAGCAAAAGAGACGATAGAAAGTAAATTGGATGATGATTTGTTAAAGAGTTATTCGGACAGTAAAGATATTAACGAAGCGACGTATGATCTGAAGCCGCCGGATACGGATGATGATGAGATTTTGTTTGAGAGTCAGGAAGTTGCTGAGGTTTCGTCTAAATTACAGGAAGAGAAGAAAATTGTATTCGAGAAACTTAGCGATGAAGACGATCTTCTTGAGATGATAGATTCTGAAGAAGATTCGACATTTATTACGGCGGCGGATAAAGAATTTCAACTTACGGCGGATAATATTGAATTGAGCGAGGATTCGGAGAGTATGTCTCAACTTATACCGCTTGATACGAATAATACGTTTGGCATTAATGATCAGCCGTTTTCGGGGGATACGGGAGATTTGCCGTTTGATTCAATGTCGCCTTCTTTTGTTATGGAGGATAGTTTATCTACAGGAGGAGAGTTTACGCCGACGATTCAAACGTCTGGGGTTTCGTTTCAGGAGGTGCAATATTCGCCGTTTATTGTTAGCAGTTTTATTGCAGCGGCGGTTTTGTTGATTTTACCGAGCGTGATGTTATTAGATTTAATTACGAATATTTGGGGATGGAATGAATCTCTTCAGATAAACAGTCCGATAATGGATTTGATAGGAAATTTTTTAGGTATTAAAAAATAAGTAATATTTCAATGAATACCCAAAAAATTAAAAACCGAAACAGAAACCGAAACCGAAACAGAAATATAAAGAGTGAGAAGTATATTCATTAAAGTGTTTTCTTTTATCTAATTTGAGGGGAGATTTTACTGAATAGTTTTTGAGTCATTGCAAAACTAGTACGAGTTGTATATATTTGAAAAAAGAATTTTAGGCCGAGTGGCGAAATGGCATACGCTGGGGATTTAAAATCCCTTCCCAATTACGGGGTGCGGGTTCGACTCCCGCCTCGGCTAAATTTTTTTTTCATAATCTTTTGTAATTGCAGCAGCTTAAATATTGTTGGCAATTATTCCCGTGAATTTCTAAAAACGTAATAGACAAAAAAAGATGAAATAAAAATTTTCGTAATATATCAGTGGAATATTTTTTTTATTAACCACAGAGGACACAAAGAAATCAGATTTTGTAATTTTAGATTTTAAATTTAAGTGAATTACTAAAAAATATTTTAGCTGGGAACGCAGGCGTCCCGCCTGCATCTTTTTTGTACAAAAAACGCCTAACGATGCGGTCGAGACGACCGCGATCCAGGCAACAATAAATTATTACACTGATATATTATTTACCATTTTTTAGTTAGTAGATTCTTCTTATTTTTTTGAAATTCGGCACAATTGCCAGTCTTGTTCCGAATAGTCTTAAACCGTGCGGCCAATAAACAAATATTGCTTCGCCGATTAGCATTTTTCGTTCTACGTAGTGCGGGATATGATCTTCAGTCCATAGGCGGCTGTCTTTGCTTTTTGCGCTGTTATCACCTAACATTAGAAATTGATTTTTTTCCATCTGAAATTCAACCGCACGCGTTTGACCTAGTGTTTTCCAATATTCGGGATTCGCAAAAAATCTATTTATTGCGAGTTCTATTTCTTCGACCGTATAAGCGTTACGTACATAATTTAACGGCGAATCTAATAAATCACAATGTGATCTATTCATATCATCACAAGCGATATAGTACATATCCCGCCAAACTTTAATATTTTCAATTTTAATTGAAGTATCTTTTGCGCCGATTCTTATTGGTTTCAAATCTTTTTTCGTTGGTTGTCTATTGCGGTTCAGCGGCGTGTTAGATGTGCAAATTTTATCGTAACGATTTTTCATATTAAAATTGATTTCCTTATCATTTACGATCAATCTCATTTCCTCATCGATATTACAAAACATAATTTTATAATTGCCTTTTGAATTAATTTTTGTTTTAGCAGTTACCGGTTCAAATAAATTTTCATAATCAGGAATCGAAACAGTTGCGTCGCCGGTTTCCAAATTAAATTCGCATTGAAATATTATTCCGCCCTTGACAATATTTATCATAAAAACGCCTTCTGTTTTTTGCACATTCAAGTTGACAGATACAGCAAGATCACTAACCCAATTCAAGCCCATACCATTTGTACTTTGCCGGCAAAAATGTTCTCTACGAGTTTCGCCGTCTCGTGTCATTATCGGAAAAGATATTTCCGGTTCTAAACGAATATTTCCATTAGAATCAGGATATCTAACAATTCCGCTGTTGTAAGCGATAGAATCTGTAACGAGTTGCGGATTCATCGACGGATACGAATCTTGCGGCAAACGATTTTGTTTCAACGCAAACCAGTCATCCGAAGTAGGAACGATATTCGAAAATTCAAGCCAATGTTCCGAATTATTCTTGTTGTTTATTTCGTTTGATAAATTTGATTGAACATTTGAATTATCCGAATTAGTGTTGTCATTAGAAATATAAAACGACTTAAAATCAGCTGTTCTTTTCCAATTTCCGGGAGAGATATTATTCCATTTATCTTGCCATCCGATATCGTGTAGAACAGAACTGACGTAATCGTTATCGTCAACAATACGCAGCATTGCGAGCAATTGCGGCAGCGGTTTACGTTGAATTTCAAAATCTGTTTCGCCGCTGCGTTTGACAAAAATATCGCCGTGTTCGATTCGTACGGTTTCGTTTTCTAAACCGATTAATCTTTTGATATAGTTAATCTGCGGTTTTGCCGGATAACGAAACACGGTCACGTGCCATCGTTGCGGACTCTTAAAATCGAATTGACTTTTATTCACAAAAATTCGGTCGCCGTTAAAAGAGTCGAAATTTTTATGTTCAATATTATCGCTGCCGATATACATTGTGTGCCGGCATATCGGACAAGTACCGCCGACAACTCGCGGCGGCGGTATCGGGTTGCCTGCGAAATCAACGTAACTTATTGGACTTTGATCGTCGGATTCCTCGCTAGCGTTAATTTGAAATTGATAATTACACATTTCGCAATATACATCTTTGTGACGTCCCATCAAAGTTGAAGCCATTGAACCGGTCGGGATCAAATATGCTTCCGCAACAAATGCTTTCAAGAAAAATGCTAATACAAGTGCAACAATAAGAGCCTCAATATATTCGCGAGTTATTCGCACGCCGCTGACATTATCCGGTAAATTCAATTGAGAACTAACAGGTTCAGGTATAGATTTTTTGTTCAACATATTTATTTATAGGTTAAAATTTTTTCTCTATCACAAAAAAACGTAACATATCTGTAAAATTTTTTCGTAACAGTTTATTGGACTTTTTTGTTTCAAATTTTTTTAACACGAAAAACACAAAAGGAGTTTTAGATTATTGCCGTGTATTTAATTTTTTTGTTATTTTGTTATTTCGTATATTTCGTGATCTCAACAAATAAAAATTCTGCTGATATAAAGCTGAATTTTTACTTTTTTTCTGTGCGGTTATTTTTTGGTTTGGATTTTGATTTTAGTTGTGAACTTGATTTTGTTTTTTTACGGTTAAATTTATTAGTATTCATTTTGATATTATTTTTATGGTGAAAAGATCGGCGGGATTTATTTCTTTTGTATTCGTGTTTTTCGATTTTTTCATTTTGGCGTGTAATTGTTTTATGTTCGTCGATAATTTTATCTAGTTTTTCAAAATCATCTTTTTTGCATATTTGCAGGACGACACTATTTATCGTTTCGGTATTTGAATCTGAATTTGAATCTGAATCTGAATTTGAATCTGAATTATTGTTATCGATAATTTTTTTTTCGGCGGGGATAGAATAATTTTTTAGTACGCGCAGTGCGAGTTTATTCATCAGATTGTAATGTCGGGCTTCACCTCTTTCGGCGATCCATTTCGGACCTTTGATCAGCAATAATCTATCGAACAGTGTCCAATAAGGACTGAACATTCGCAGCAGTTGAACCAGTTTTGCGACAGCTCTGATAGTTAGAGTTGTAAATCGTGTGATTTCAGGTTTGGCGTCTTGAAATTGATCATTGATTTGAGATTGTTTCGTAAGCAATTTATTTTTATTTTTTTGCGCTATAGAAGCCGCAAGTACAGATTCGGCTTTGGCGTGATGAACATAGATATCAAGATTCAATTCGTTTATGATTTCGCTTAATGCCAATGTTTTTTTTCCTGTAGAATCGCAGAGTTCGATATGCAGATCGGGACGTAAAATTTTCAAGATAATACCGGGCATTCCGCCGCCTGAACCTACGTCGAGTACTCGTTCTTCGGGACGTAAAAATTCTGAAATTGCTATCGAATCAACTAAATCTCTTGCAACAAAAAGATTGTAAGTCGTATGCCGAGTTAGATTGAGTTGGCTATTCCAATCCCAAAGAAGACTGCAATATGCGTCGAGTTGTTCGACTTGTCTTTTGGGCAGAGAAATATCGTAACGTTTAATTGATTCAATCAATGATTCCATAAAAAGAGTTTTTTATCTGCTCACTTGAATTTTCGGTTTGTCATGTCTGCTTACATATCAGAAAACAGACTTTTTAATGAATAACTTTTTAATGAATAACTTTTGAGCCGCCAAAATTCATAGTAAGATACGTTATGTTGATTTGATATTTTGAAGGATTTGTGAATTGTCTCAAATTGGACAACAAAATAAATAAGTAATTTTGTAAAGTAAAGTTCTTAAACAAAGGGCAATTATTATCCGGTTGAATTTCTATTTGTCAATTACCGATATCATTATCGATATTATTACACAGATATTTTGAATCGAGTTTGGTAGTGTCGTGATAATAATAACGATTATTTCAGCAACAGAATTTTTTTGAAAGAATAAAACGATTGCAGCCGAATCAACATGCGTGAGTTTTGGCGATTTCAGATAATATTTCCGTTTTACGTGAAATTTTTTCAACACTGAATTACACAAATCGGTCAAATTCAACAACAATATTTTCATCTCGTGAAACACAATTCGTGAACTATGAATCTTGAATTAAAAAATCCGCTAAAGTATTAAAAAAATCCGCAAAAATCCATAAAAATCCATAAAAATATTTACAAAAAAAATATCACAAAATAAACATTACAAAATAAACATTACAAAAAATTTGTTGCAAAAAAAATCCTATAAAAATTTCAACTGATATATTATTTAATTTTTAATTTATTCAACATCGAATTACAAATTATCTGCTGTTTGCGGTGTGAATTTCGACGGCTTAAAAGTTTATTCATTTACGATGAGTTTTTAAGTTATTGAATAATCGAATTTCAATTGTGAACAGTTTAACATCCCCCACTCCCTGTTAATTGCAATGGAACCGCTCGGAATCAAATTTCTTGGTGTTGTAGTGTCAACATTGTTCGTTGTTTTCACGATCAGTGTTTTGAGCTATTCACCAGACGATATTAATTTCTCTTCTACAGTAACGGAACAAAAGATTGATTCCTCCGCTCCCGTTGTAGGCAATAATTCTGAGATTATCAATAATTCCGATTTCAACAAGCGTAACAATTCTTCCAAGAATTCTTCGCATTCGGCAGCGTCATCTATTGCCGTTTTTGATTCTTCGCCGCAGCAACATGGTAACAATTCTTTTGGAGTTAATAATGTTACATCTGCGCCGAATCCAGATGTTCCTAATATTGATTTACGGTTTATATACGGTAACAATAATTCAGCCGCAAATTTAAATGAATCTTATAACGAAAACGATGACGAAGATGAAATTCTAAACACGGCAGACGATACTTCTAATATTTCGCGCAAGAGTATAAAGAATCTTTGCGGTCCTATTGGCGCGGTTTTATCGGCGGTAACGGTGAAATTTTTTGGACAGTCGGCTTTACTCTTACTATTACCTTTTGGAATTTGTGCGATCAAATTACTTGTTAATCAAAAATTCGATCAAGTATTTTTACGTACAATCGGATTCTTTTTTGCGCTTATTGGTTTTTGCGGACTATGCGGACTTTTCGCAGATAAATTAATTTTGTTTCCGTTAGCAACAAACAATCCGGGCGGAATAATCGGAACGGTTCTTGCAACAATTCTCAATAGAAATGTTGCGGTTGTCGGCAGTGTTGTTTTGCTTATGAGTTTCATCGTTAGCGGTTCTATTCTTTTCGGAGACAAAATGTTATTACGTCTTTTAAATTTATTGATTAAATTGCTTAACAGCCGTTCAAATGACGAAACCGCATCGAAATTGCAGTCTGATTCTAGATCGGGTTCGGCGTTAAATTCTGTATCGAATTCATTGACTTCGCCGAGCCGATCTGTTGAAAAAAGTGTTTCGCCGGTTAAACAAATTGTATCTGTTCATAGTGCGGTATCGGAGCGAGTCAGCAGTCGTCCGGTTGTAAAACATTGTAACGTTGACTCGCAGTCTAGCGGTGTTTCGGACAATAACAAGTATGTTGATAATAAAGCCGGTGATCAAGTTAAAGGCGATCAAGTCAAAGTTGCTGCCGCTCCAAAAAATATTTCGTGTGATTATAAATTGCCGCCGGTTGAAATCTTGACACAACCTGAAATTTACAACAATAACGATTACATTGAAGAATCAGAACATCAGGCAATAAAAATCGAGGAAGTGTTCAAGACCTTTAATTTACAGGTTGAAGTCGTTGATGTTCAAACTGGTCCGACGGTATCGCAATTCGAGTTACAACTTGCAAAAGGATTACGCATAAACAAAATTCAGCAGCTTGCAGATGATTTAGGTTTAGCGTTGCGGACTCCAAAAGTTAGAGTTGTGAATCCGATTCCGGGCAAAAATACGCTTGGTGTTGAGTTGCCGAATAAGCACCGGCGGATTGTACGGATACGCGAAGTAATGGAAGAATTATCAGATTCATGGAAAGAATTAAGTATTCCGTTTTTCTTGGGTAAAGATGTTTCAGGTAAACCAATGATCTGCGACCTCGCTACATTGACACATTTATTAATCGCCGGCAGAACCGGTACGGGCAAGAGTGTTTGTTTAAATTCAATTATCGTTTCAATATTGATGACACGAACTCCGAGTGAAGTTCGTATGATTATGATTGATCCTAAAAGTGTCGAGCTTAGTCCGTATCAGAATATTCCGCATTTGATTCATCCTGTTATTATCGATATGAACAAGACGGAAGCAGTCTTGGCGTGGGTAGTTGACAAAATGCAAGAGCGGTACAGATTGTTAAATGCGGCGCGAGTCGTACATATAAACGACTATAATAAATTATTAGAATCAGAATTGAGAGAACGTATGGGACTTGCCGGTTGCAGCGAGGAAGAGTGGCAAATCGTACCAAAAAATTTGCCGCGTCTTGTGATAATTATTGACGAGTTCGGTGAGTTAATGTCTTCGGTTGCGCCGAAAGAAATTGAGTGTCATATTATCAGACTTGCTCAAAAGAGCCGCGCGGTCGGGATACATCTTGTACTCGCAACGCAAAAACCAACTGTAGATGTTATCACAGGATTGATAAAATCGAACTTGCCGGCAAGAATTTCTTTCGGTGTTGCAACTCGTGCTGACAGCATGGTAATTTTAGATCAAACCGGCGCAGAACGATTACTCGGATGCGGCGATATGTTGTTTCTTAATTCAGATAAAAATGAAATCATTCGCGGACAAGGAACTTTTGTTGACAGAGACGACATCGATGAAATTGTAAACAAAATTAAAACCAATACGCCGGATTTTATCGAAGAATTGATCGAAAATGAAGACGATGATTCGGAAGATGATATGTCAAATAATTACAGAACCGGAAACGGAAATAATCGAATAAAAAGAAAAGAGGATAACGCAAATTTCGACAGCGATCAATGCGACGAACTTTATGAAAAAGCTGTAAATTACGTTATCGGTGAAGGACGCGGTTCGACTTCTTTATTGCAACGAAAATTATCTATCGGCTACGGGCGGGCTGCAAAAATTATTGAAATGATGGAAGCAGATAAAATTGTAGGTCCGTATAATGGTTCTCAGGCTCGTGAAGTAATTATGTCGTTGAATGACTGGAATAAACTGTCTGCAAAAGGCGGTTATCAAGGCGGAACGAGAAATTTGGCGGCAGGTAATAATAATAATTTTACGGCTTTGCAAAACAATTCAGCGCAAAAAAATACGTCGAAAGTTTTATCAGATATATTAGCAAGCGGAAGAACAAAAACGTTACCAAAGCCGATAAAACAATCTGATATAATTTCGAGTTCAAGTTCGGGAATGAATAGCAGCAGACATGCAATTCCGATTTCATCTGAAAATAATATTGATAACGATTATCACGATAATAATGATTATTTCGATCCTGCTTATGAAATCAATGAAAACGATCAGGAAAATTATGACGCCGAAATTGAATTTGTATCGTGATTATTTTTTATCTTTTATGAAAAACTGATTTCATTATTTTGATCAAATTGGTAAGCTATAGCGTATGCGATAGAATTTGTTAAATTATATCGTTTGATTTTGGATTGTGACGGCTGCGTAAGACGTCAAATTATTGTTACAAATTTAAAAAATTGTTTGCAATTATTCAGCGGGATATTTTTAAATTGCCGATTGTTTGAATTTCCGGTTTGAATTTCCGGTTTGAATTTTTGGTTTGAATTTTTGGTTTGAGTTATCTGCTTATTTATTGGCGGGCAGGAGTCTCTAGTTTGAACTGAAAATTAGGGTGAGAGCAGTTTAAAAATTTCCGTTGAAACATTACGAAGTTAGGAGTTTGAAAAGATGGCTAAAGAACAAAAAGTAGTAGAGCCTGTAGCGGCTAATCAAGTGGAATCGGAGCAGCAGAACTCGTTATTGGGTTCGCGGTTGATTGTGATTTTAGCATTAGTTGTATTGGCGTTAGCTCAAATGATCATTATGTATATGATGTTACCGAATACAGAAACGATTGCCAACAGTATTGCCAAAACGATTCCGCAGATACCGGAGACTTTAGAAGTTGCGGGCATTGTACCGCAACCGGCAACTTCGGTTGACACGCGTAATTGGGTTGAGAAAAAACTAGGCGAGCAATTTAAGTATCAGAATAAAAATAAAACGGATCCGACTGTTTACGATCAATTAACGGTAACGATAACGGTTCGTATTGACAGAAAAGATGAATCAAAATTTGACCGTGTGATGGTAACGCGAACGGAGAAGTTAAGAGATATAGTTTATACTGTTTTGAGGGGCGCAAAAGAAGACGAGCTTACAGCTCCTGATTTACTTTCAATCAAGCAAAAAATCATGACGCATTTAAATCAAGAATTAGGGCAGCCATTTATAAAAGAGGTCTTACTGACAGACATGAGTTACAGTACATCTTGAAATAAAGGTGAATATTTTAGTGAATATTTTAAATCACAGCAGAGACGCAACGCATTATATACTCATTGTACTTTAAATTTCGGTATTATTTTTTGTAACGAAAAAGGTGACCGTTCTCGCATAAAACTAGAATCGTCCTGAAAGGGCAACAGTATTATAGCCCGTCCCATCGGGGCGGGTAAAAGTCACCGCCAAACCGAAGCTCTGAAAGGGCGATCGTATATTGTCTCAATATTAGTGATTAGTTCGCATTTATTTTTTAAACACGAAACACACGAAAGACACGAAAAGGAGTTAACTATCAAGAAGTCCCGCTAGGAACGACACTTTATTAACCGTATGCTTTAGCTTACGGAAGGAGCTTTAAAATTCGTAAACAACCAAAAAAACAAAAACAATTATTCCGCTGATATATTACAAATTTTTAATTGATCCAATATTTATTGTTACAAAAATGAAAAAGAATATTTATTTACCGATAATTTTTGCTTATTGTTTATCTATTGCTGCAATAGGTTGCAACCAGCCGCAAGTTCCATCTCCGCTGTCGAAAGAAGAACGTCAGAAAATAATAAATAGCTACGTCGAAGGAATTAAACATGAAGCCGAAAAAAATCCTATTGAAATCAATACCGCTAAAGAAATTAATGAAATCGAACTGTCGCCCAAAAACGAACATAATCTGCGATACTCAATACTTGTTCATCAATTACTCTTTACAAATCAAATTAACGACGCTGTACAAGTTATCGTTAAAATAAATGATACAACAATAAAAGATACTTGTATTGCAGATATTGTTCGTCATCAAATAAAAGAATTTAATAAAACTAATGTCGATGAGAAATCGCCGTCTGCGTTAGAATCGATGTCTGCCAAGTTGTCAAATGAATTGCATGAAATCATAAATGTTATCGAACAAACCAATGACCCGCTGCTCTTAACAGAATTAAACATCGAACTAGAAACAACTAGAAATACAATTCTTGATAAATCAGAAACATCTGACACGTTGATTAAATTAGCAAACAAAATTCATAACGATAATAAAATTGACATAATTCGGCGAGTTAAATCAATACAAATGATCGTAAACTATCTCTTGAATAACAATCAAAAAAAACAAGCATTAGAAATTTGTAATCAATTGGAAAAAATAATAGACACAATTACTAATCCTGTTGACATCGTATTCGTATTACATAATCTTTCGGCTTTATACATGCTGCTTGGCTCTGTTCCTGATGCAATTCGGACTTGCGAAACAGCTGTTCCATACGCCGGAAAAATAACAACTCCTGTAGAACACGCAACAGCAATATTGAAAATCGCTGAAACATTTTCAATACTACAAAACAATTTTATTAACAAACGCGAAATCGGAAAATTAATTCAACTGAAAAAATTAATTTTGTCCGTCGATCCAATTATCGCAAGACACGACATAGAAGCAGAGAATAATATCAAACAAAATGTTTCTGAAACAAATAAACAAAACATTGCCGATAAAAGTTCTACCGCACAATCGGAAGTTTATCGGTCTAGCTCTACAGATTTAAGTTGGCAAGATATTCGTTTGAAACGCGATAAGTTATTACGTAATCTTGTACGGCGGCAAGTTTGGTTAGTTCCTGAATCGCAATTTTCATTGGACGATGTTTGGTCAACAATTCACGACATTGAAGATGATACATTACGCGATGACGCTATTGTCGTTGCAATTGAAATGATGAGTATTACAGGAGAATTAGAAGAATCAAAAGATTGGGCAGATTTTATCAGCGACAAAAATAAAAAAAATGAAATAATAAAAAAAATTGAAACCAAAATAGAATCAGCAACTCAACAACAAAATTCTATAAAAAAAATAGAATAATCGGGCAATAACGTAATAAAACATTGGTAATATTTCAGGAGAATATTTGTTTTTTTTGAGATCACAAAACACACGAAAAGGAGCTAACAATCAAGCTAACAATCAAGAAGTTCCGCTAGGAACAACACTTTATTAACCGTATGCTTTAGCTTACGGAAGGAGCTTCAAGATTGCTCTGTATATTTTTTCTGAATTTTGCTCTGAATACTTTTTCTCCCTTTATAATTGTTCGGCGTTCAAAGTGAGTGTTATAGTCAGTTTCTTCATTAGGCAAATTATCAGAAATATTGACATCAAATAATTCGAGTAACTTTATATTTTTTGAAATTAAATCTAATGTCGATTGAAAATATTCTTCTACGTCTGTTCTGAAATACAAAATTCCGTTTGGAATTAAACGTTGTTCTATCAATTGTAAAACATCTTTCCGCAAGATTCGGCGTTTACGATGTGCACGTTTCCACCATGGATCCGGAAAATAAACATGAACGCTATGTAAAATGTTATCTGGTATCCATTCTATCAATAATTTTGCTGCGTCACAACAAATTACAATTGCATTTTTACAAGACCGATTAAGTAATCTTGAAGCTGCTAATTTTGCATATTTCGAGCTGACTTCTATACCAATAAAATTGTGTTCCGTGAAATCATCTGCTGCCCGGCGTAAAAAACGTCCTTTCCCCGAACCGATTTCAAGTTCTATCGGCGCAACACGACCAAACAGCAACTCCATATCAAAAGATTCCGGAAGCTCTGAATAAGTACAGAAAACACCTGAAAGATCAAATTTTGAACTAATCGACTTAATTGAACGGCGTGACATAATAATATTAAATTAATGGTAAATATATCAGTGGAATATTTTTTTTGACAGGATAAACAGGATAGTGGTTAGTGTATAGTTATTAGTTCGCATGCGGAGATTAGCACGGATTCTAAAGTTCAAATCACTATGGTTTCAAGTTTTGATTCTTTTAATTTATTATTTAAAAATCCTGTCAAAAAAACAAAACTAAAAATACGGTCGAGACGACCGCGTTCCCAATAACAATAAATTATTCCGCAGATATATTACAACTCTTTTAAACTACTCTCATACTCTCACTTAATTTTCGATTCGAGCCGCATGTTTACATATCAGAAATTGTCAAGCAGACTTTTAATGAATAACACACTTATATCACCGAAATTTCTAATAAGATAAGTATATAAAAAATACTGTGTATTGTGACAATTTACATAAAGAAAAATCATCACAATACACATAAATCCGATGCCAGTTCAGGTACTTGTTCCGGTGGTTCCGGTGCTGGTACCAGTGCTGGTTCCGTTGCTGGTTGCAGTTCCGTTGCTGGTTGCGGTTCCGTTGCTGGTTGCGGTTCCGTTGCTGGTTGCAGTTCCGTTGCTGGTTGCGGTTCCGTTACTGGTTGCAGTTCCGTTACTGGTTGCAGTTCCGTTGCTGGTTGCGGTTCCGTTGCTGGTTGCTGTTCCGTTGCTGGTTGCAGTTCCGTTGCTGGTTGCAGTTCCGTTGATGGTTGCTGTTCG
>JAITKS010000320.1 GCA_031278315.1 Planctomycetaceae bacterium
GAGATACCCCTTCGGGGTGTGATAATGTCTGTAAAGATACAAAGTATTGTGTCTATTCGTTACGGAATAAACGTAATTTTGCGTTGAAATTTTTTCAAAGGTTTCAAATTTATTTTTAATAACCTTTTTTTGTTTTTATTAACCACAGAGAACACAGAGAACACAGAGAAATCAGATTTTGTAATTTTAGATTTTAATTTATCATTTAAAAATCCTGTCAAAAAAACAAAACTAAAAATGCGGTCGAGACGACCGCGTTCCCGAAAAAAATAAATTATTCAACTGATATATTACAACTGAAAATATTATTCATTTTTTGAAGTATGAACGGTTACGAAATCAGCAACACTTTTACGGCAATCTTCTGGAATTATTTTTATCTTTACGTCTTTTGTCTGTATCGCTTCATACATCTGACGTTTTGACGGTGCCGTTAACCACAGCTTTGTTTTTTGCGGCATCCGCTCACAAAATGCCCTAATTTGATTAGGACGAATCTTTGTTTCAACATGTCCGTAAACAATCATTATCGGTTGATTTACCTTTTTTATAATCGGATCAATATCTATAAATTGACAATCATACCACAACCCTAAAATATAACGTTGCCACTTCTCATAAATAATCGATGTAAGTTGTCTTGCCGAATAAAAAACTGCTCGAATAAATAAATTTAATGTATAAAAATTCACAGGACGCCTTTTCGATAATTTCGCTGCCTTGATAAGAGCTTGCCAACAATTTTTATTAAATAATTGACTTTCCGCCGTCGGTGCATCAAGCACAATCGATTTCACTCGCGAATCAGAACCAGCAGCACAAAGCGCAATTGCCGCCCCCTTGCCTAAACCAAAAATACTTATTCCCTCTTCCTTTTTCACTTCCGCCAAATTATCTGTCAATTTGTCTGTCAAATTATCTGTCAATTTATCTGTCAAATTGTCTGCCGAATTACTTGACTTTGAATTTTCGTTACAATTATTTCCCGCACAAACATATTCAATTGCGGCTCTAACATCAAACATATCCGACGCAGTCAACCAAGGTGCCGGATAGTCTTTAACATAAATATCACTCTTGCCGTGATTTCTAAAATCAAATGTGAATATATTAAATCCCTCCGATAAAAGAACCTCTGCATACGGAGCAATATTCGACCTGTTACCATTCAATTCGTGACAAAATAGAATCGTACCATGCTTTTTTTCATTTCTACTCGAAATAAATAAACCGCGAAGTCTTACACCATCCTCCGCTACAAACTCGACCTCTTCACCTTCCGGTAAATAGTCTGAATAACGTAACGGCAGCCACAAACTCCCCGAAAAAAGATAATTCGCCCGCACTCTCGCGGAAAATATAAAAACTCGACTGGCAACATGTAACAATACCGTAATACCTAAAACAATAAATATCGGTATAAATATATGCGAAAGAACTATCGTACTCACGTTTCTAATTTGTTATAGATTTTAGAACATACATAATAAATTAAATTTCTTTTTTGACAGTTCTATGTATGCCGGAAAACTGGATTTAACATACTATTCGTACTATGAATTTCAGTTGCGCTAAAGCCGCTCATTAAAAAGCCCGCTCCGCTCTCTAATACGTAAACCGGCAAATCAAACCAAAAATCCAAGTAAGAATAGTTTAAAATTATTCCTGATGAAATATCACAAATTTTTCATCATTGATAAATCATTCGGCGGATATTTTGTAAAAAATCAATTTGATTCAACAAAATTACAATAAAAGTTCAAATTAATAGTCTGAATTTTCAAATATAAAATCATAACTTATTATTAGAAAATGAATTATTCAACCAGAGATTTTCAACTTATAATATAAATCTTTTATTCAGATTTTTCCAATTTTTATAAATAAGGGAGTTAGTGGTCAGTGGTTAGTGGTCAGTGGTTAGTTCGCATGCGGAGATTCGTACTGATTATAAGTTCGGATCACTAAATTCATAACTTTTAATCATTAACCTATAAGTTCAAATCACTGACCACTAACCACTGACCACTGACCGCATTACTCTTGTAAGTAATAAAAAAGAAAATGAGTTGCAATATTTTTAGTGAATATATTAGACTCTCAATTGAAACACAATGTATTGTGTCTCTGCGGGATTTGTCGTTTGTTGTTTTTTACGGACAATTATTACTTTTCAGTAACTTCTTGCTTTTCTGTAATTTATTCGATAGTTGACTTTGATTGTTGGACACCGTAACTTTGCGTGTGATTAATTTTAATGTAATCCACACGATCAGAAATAAAGGTATAAACAACACAATTCCAATTATAAAAGCACCGCAAACAATTGTGTTATCTAACATTGTCCATGCGAAAAACGGAATTTTTAATAACACTCCGCCGACAACTTGAGTGATCTGATTTGTCAGAATAATCTCGCCGATTGGATGACAAATTAACGGATGTAACCAGATTGCCGATACTGAAATAATTATTGTTACAATTATTCCTATCAACAGATTTGCTCTTGAAAGGAAAAACAATAAAAAGAAAAATACAAACAATAACTTACCCGAAGATAACGCAAGAAGTCCAAGCAAAACCCCAAAAGAAATCGATAGCGCAATCTCTTTTGCATTCAACGAACCTACAAATTTGTACATATTTATCTCTTAAACCAATTAAAAAATTTCCCCTTAACGGAATTATTGTACTCTTTACGTATATTTGAAGATTCAACAATTTCACGCCAAGTTCGAGTGTCAACTAATCTTAAAGTTAGTTTGTATTCGCGCTGCATATCTTTATTTGATTCAGTAGTTCCAGATGTAATTTCGGCGAAAAGTACATAATCGATCATTGTTCCATTTTTTCCCATTGCTGAAATAAAATTTCCCATGTTATGTTCGGCAAAGAGGTCATCGGCTCGTAAATTTAAGCTGCGTAAAACAGAATCGACAGCTCGTTCACTTACAATAGAAATCTGGTCCGACTTTGTAATTTTCTCATTTATCGAGATGCGTAAATGATCCTTAAAATCACCAAGCTCTTCCATGCTGCGATTGTCGATACCGGCAAAGTAAACATTTATTTGACGCGGTAACTGCGGATTGGCTGAATTGTAACCCGCTAAACTAATGTTTGTTGCTAATTTTCCGATCAATTTATCCACTGTCGAATGAACTATCGGATTATAAACCTCGCTGCCGGCTTTGTTACTGCCGATCATATTTTGCTCGCCGCGTTTCATCACGCGTGCTTTCGTTCCCAAACAACCTGAAACAAAAACACAAACACAAATAATAACAGCAAAAAAACTGCAAGAAAAAAAACGGCATAAAATATTTTGTACTCGCATTGGATTAATAGTTTATTAATAGTTATGTTAAATTTATAAGTTATATTTTTCACGATTAGAAAATATCCTTTTTATCGATAAGTTATTTTCATTTATTCTCATAATAATCTTGTGAGTTTTCGACAAGATAAAAAATAATTTGTTGCCGTGAAAAATATAGTTGTTGCTAATTTAACTCGTTGATTCAAAAAGCGTAAACGCCGATTAGTTTATCGGCAAACTGGGTTTATGTTAAATTGTTAAATTGTTACTTTGTTAAATTCTAAATTACGTTTGATGTCTTGTTTGTTTATTGTGATATTTGTTTATTGTGAACGTAATTTTAAAAATATCATTCAAATTATGTTCTGTTCTTTAATTTTTATTCTTATGCGCGGTGAAATTTATGTGAAAGATTTTGCCGGAACGATTTGTATAAGTTCTTGTAATTCGGGTAAAAGTTGTTCGATATTGTTGTTAGTTATAGTTGCAAGAAATGTACGATTGATTTTGTTATTTTTGTGCAGACGTATTAATCTTGCGAGTTCGTGTTGTATGTTATGGTCGGCGATTTCAAGATTTTCGATAAAGAGTACAGTCGGACGTTGCGGAACGTCATCTTCGAGAATTAAGTCGCAAAGACGCTGCCAGATAATTGCTCTATCGATAAACGGCGACGCTGAATGCGGATTATGTTGTAAAATTATCGGCAACTGTATCCGGTAAGGACGATTGGCTAAAATCTCGACCAAAATTGAATGTAACCTTTTTGATAATGAGCCGCCGATTAAATCGTGTGAATCGATATGAATATATTGTCCGTTATCCGCAATTACGGTTCTGCGAACTGACTCAATAAAACGATATATTAACCGGATCAATTCCGAATTGTTGTCTGATACAACGATGCGAAGTTGTCCGCTGTTGGCGAGAATCCAATCTGTAATATTTTTAATATTGTAATATTCAGTTGCGGACACATCGTTTTGTCGGCAATCCGCCTGATTATTTTCTTGAATTGTTATCGACATTATCGAAAAAACATTTTTAAAGTGTTACTTTACTATTACTATGATACTACAAATTTCGATAATAAAAGACCAAAAAAAAGTCTCAAGTCTCTCCGATAAAAATTATGAATACTGCCAAAGATTACCGAAATTTATTATACAAACCGCTAATTAAATACGTGATTTAATCAGGCTCTATCCGAATAGGGCGGGGAAGTGTAACAAAAAATTAAAAATCTGAAAAGACCAATTTACAGATATTTTTTGATTTTATTCAAAATTTTTTTCACAGAACATTCACAACCGAATTGCGTGAATCTCTAAAACTAATTTCAGACAGAACACAGACATCGCATCTGCAATTTTTTTTTGTACAAAAAAATCTGAATATGCAATCGAGACAGCCGCGTTCCTTCTAACAATAATAAATTTTGTAATATATCAGTAGAATAATTTATTGTTCACGATAACGCGGTCGTCTCAACCGCATTTTCAATTTTGTTTTTTTGACAGGATTACAGGATTGACAGGATAATAATTAATGATTCGAACTTAGAACCCGTAATAATCTCCGCATGCGAACTAACCACTGACCACTAACCACTGACCACTAACCTGTAATTCTGTCAAAAAAAATATTCCGCTGATGTATTACCAAAATTTTTATTCGTAACAATCAACGATCTTGCCGAAGTATAACGTATGAAAATCACCAGAGGGATAACAACTATTTACAACAGCCGCAGCAATTCCATTTGAATTAAGAGGCGTTTTGTACAAAATTTGACATTCGTAATTAAAACAATCACCGTCGATTACAGGCGTACTTACTTTTCGAGCCGGCTTCGTAACAAGACCTGAAGCTTTGAACTTGTCAATATTCCGCCCCGATTTTGAACCGCACAATCCTAATGCGGAATTAAATCGATCATCTTTTGGAACGCTGACAGTAAAATCTGCTGCCGTCTCAATCAATTCAAAAGTGAATCGGCTCGGACGAACCAACACCGTGAAAATCGGTAACTGCCATTGAACTCCAATCAATCCCCAACCGATTGTCATCGTGTTGATTTGATCTCCGTTCTTAACAGTTAAAAATGCACCGCTCTTACCAAGACGCTGCAAAACTTGATCTAAATGTTCATTAAATTGCATTGGAAAATTTTCTCCTATTTAGTTTATTGTTAATAATATTTGAATATATTAAATATCCAAATGTTTTTCTATTGACTACAAATTCACTACAAATTGACAATTCAATTCCTCTCAAAATTAAGGCGATTGTGCAATTGTTTCGTTTCAATGTCATTACAAAATTACAAAAATTGTAATATATCAGCGGAATAATTTATTGTTGCCAGCGGGATCGCGGTCGTCTCGACCGCATCTTTAGGCGTTTTTTTGTACCAAAAAGATGCAGGCGGGACGCCTGCGTTCCCGCCGGCTAAAATATTTTTTAGTAATTCACTTAAATTTAAAATTTAAAATTACAAAATATTCTTCCTCTGTGTTCTCTGTGTCCTCTGTGGTTAATAAAAAAAATATTCCACTGATATATTACTAAAAAACGAATTTTAAAGTGTAATTGATATATTACAATAATTTTAGTATCACAAAAACGTAAAAAACAAATTCCAAAGTTAAACAAAATTTATGCTGAAATATTACCAAAAAATTTATTACAATCTAGTAGAGATATTTTCCAATAACCGATTTTGGATTTTTTGCAATTTCATTCGGCGTACCTTGTGCAATAATTTCACCGCCTTGAGTTGATGCACCTGGTCCGATGTCGATAATATGATCGGCGGCGTTTATGACTTGTAAATTATGTTCAATTACGATCAGAGAATGTCCCATATTTATTAACATGCCGAAACAATTTAGTAATTGTTCGATGTCAGCGAAATGAAGTCCCGTTGTCGGTTCTTCAAATAATAACAGACTTCCTCCCCGCCGCGATTGCACTAGATACGATGCTAATTTTAATCGTTGCAATTCGCCGCTTGACAAAGTATTCAAACGTTGACCAATCCGAATATAACCTATTCCGACATCTATCATTCGTTTTAATCGTCTTTGCAATTTAACTTGACCGCGAAAAAAAATAAACGCTTCTTTTGCTGTCATGTTTAATACCTCTGAAATATTCTTACCTCGATAAAGTATTTCAAGAGTGTCAGCTCTGTAACGGCGTCCTTTACAATCGGGACAACAAACATACATGTCCGGCATAAATTGCATATCGACAGTAATAAATCCTTCGCCCGAACATGTTTCGCATCTGCCGTCTGCGATATTAAAGCTGAATCTTCCGGCACCGTAATTTCGTAATTTTGCTTCCGGCGTTGTTGCGAATACATCACGGATTTCATCAAAAATTTTCAGATAAGTCGCAGGATTAGAACGTTTCGCATTCACACGAATCATGTAATGCGTTATCGATGTAACATCTGATATTTCTCCCGATATACTCAATTTGTCATACGGTAATTCGTTTAATTTTTCTGCCTTTTTCTTACCTAAAATTTTACACACTGCCGGATAAAGCGTGTCGAAAATCAACGTACTTTTACCCGCACCGCTAACACCCGTAACAACACAAAGTTGACCTAACGGAAACTCTGCCGAAATATTTCGCAAATTGTTACCGCAACAACCGGAAATCCGAATACATCCCGCCGAACTACGAACTGATTTAACTAAACTTGATTCTAATTTTAATGCAGATTTTAATGCAGATTCAGATTCATCATTAGATTCAGTATCAGTATCAGATTCAGATTTAGATTTAGATTCATTGTTAGAATTTTGTGAATTTTGTTGCAGCTCTTTCGATAATTTTTTATTTTTTTCATGCGGGCAATAATTCGAGTCAGAATTTCGTTTTATAAGATTCGAAATTGCTCTCAAGTATCGTCCGGTTAAACTTTCAGAAGACGCCATCATTTCTTTTGGGGTTCCTTTGAAAATTACATTTCCGCCTTCATCGCCTGCTCCCAATCCGATTTCGACTAATAGGTCTGCGCCGCGTAAAAAAATATCTTCATGCTCGACTACGATCATTGTGTTACCGTTGTCTCGTAATTTATAAACCAGTTCAAGTAACCGATTCGAATCAATCGGATGCAGTCCGACAGACGGTTCATCTAAAACGTACATTATTTCAACCAGACTGCTCCCTAATGCTCCCGATAAATATGCTCGCCGTCCCTCACCTTCGCTTAACGTATTGGCTAACCGAGACAATGAAAGATAACCAAGTCCAACATCTTCAAGACATTTAAGCCGATTCTCAATTTGATTAAAAATATCATAAGAGACTTTTTTTTCATAATCTGATAGACGCGGTATGATTTGAACAATTTCTTTACGCAAAATATTTACTGATAGATTACTCAACTCGATTATATTCTTGTTATCAATTTTTACAGCTCGTGCTTCTGACCGCAAACAACTGCCTTTGCAATTACAATTTTTCAACTTTGCAGTATTTTTATTCTTATCGATGCTTTTACCGAAAATATTCTTACATGCTGCAACTCCGCCGCAACAATCGGGACACGCACCAAGCGGACTATCGGGATTAAATAATTGCGGATCAAGAGGCGGAAAATTCAATTGACAATCCGCACAGAATAATCGTTGCGCAAAATTGTATGGAATCATCTTGTCTGATTTTTGTAACAACAAACAGCAATTATCTTTTCCATAACGATACGCTGTTTTCACCGAATCGATAAACCGTAACCGGTCGATATTACTTGATGTCAGCCGGTCAACTGCGATCAATATTTGTGAATCACGTTTGTTGTTATGATTTGAATTTGACTTGTTTTGTTCGGCAGTTTGCAAAATTTGATCATACAATTCTGTTGTGATTTCGGATGTATCAATTCTTCGTATTTGATTGAAAATAATGCATCGGACAAATCCGCAATCGCGCCATGTTTTGATAAATTCATTACGGTCGGGCAGAATGTTCGGTTCAAATGCGATTAGAATTTTCGTTTCAATAATTGAATTTTGATTTGAGTGATTCGGTTCTAATGTTTTTAGAATAGTTGGTAATTTGAGTAGAATTTTTTCGGGTGTATTTATAGCGATTTCGCTGCCGCAATTCGGACAAAAAATATGACCGATTTTTGAAAACAATAATCGTAAATAATCTGCTGTTCCGGTTATCGCGCCGACGGAGCCGTGATTAAATTTCGGATCAATTTTACCTGTAACGGCGGCGGAAACAGGAATACCTTCGAGTTGAATAGCAGTAGGTTTTTCAAATTTTTCAAGAAACTGCCGTGTATAAGGCGAGAACGTTTCGATATAACGCCGTTGACCTTCAGCATAAAGAGTATCAATAGCAAGTGAACTTTTCCCGCTGCCGCTGCGTCCGCAAATAACAATCAGTTTTCCGGTCGGCAGGTCGAGGTCGATATTTTTGAGATTGTGAACAGAAACTTTACGTAATTTAATCATTTGGAATTTATTTTATTAAAAATTTATTTGCAGGTTATTGGTAAATTATTTGCAGCAATTCTGTAGATTTTCGTAACATGATTTTCGTTACCGGTTGTCAATTTATAATATTTTGTTACGATAGAAAAATTCATATTGAGTTTTTAATGAGTATCAATATTTACGTTTGTTGTTGACATATTCTAAAAACGCAAACAGTTATTACTTTGTTATTACTTTAACTTTTGGCAGCAAAATCAAGGATTACATTATATTGACATACAAACAAATATTCCATAGTAACTGTACTTTCCAAAAAAAAATTAATAAAAGATAAGGTTAGTTAAAAATAAATGCAAACTAACCGCGATCTTAAAAGAATCAAAATATATCAGCGGAATTTTTATTTTTCAATTTATTTTTTTGGAAAATACAAATAGTAATAACACAAATTTATTTAATTTCATTTCCCTTTCCCTTTATAAATTAATATTAAAAATTGAAAATATTTTATTGTATTTGTAATTTTTGTTTTTTCGCTTTTCCCTTATTAATGGTATCGGCAGTTTTTGTTTTTTCGATTTGGGTGAGCGTCATTTTCGGTACGAATAATCCAGAAACAATCGACCGAATAGTGTTGGTTCGACAAATTCAATTACGCGATTTCAGTCAATTTTCATCTGAAATGCTCGAAAGATTTACTAATCGCATTGAGTCTGAATTCGGAATCAACGCTCACCAGAAACCGCAATTTGACTTTTCACCAATTGTCAAACGTATAATTTTATATTATCAAAATCCCAATCAAATTCATCAGCCTAAGCCGTCAGAAAAACTATTACGATGCGAACGCAATTTACAAATTATCGCAAAAATTAGATATTATCAGTGGATAACAGAACTCAAGAATACACCAAAATCTGAATATAATACCGTAATGGAACAAATAATACGTGAACTGAAATACTGGGATAAAATGTATCGTGATTTTCTAACAGCATTAGAATTACCACAACCAACTGTTCAAGAAGCCTTGATACAACTTGAACATCTCGTAAATGAGTTTAAGAAAAATGAATCGTCTGAACAAATTACTCAAATAGAAAATCTAAAACGCAACATAATAAAAAAATTCACACAACACGAAATAAACAATGCCGTAAAACATATAACAAATACACTCGATTCGTTTTTCAAACCGCAACCCAAAAAGAAATAAATATTCATGGAATATGCCGCCGCAAATAAAGAATACAAATGAGTCACAACGTTTGTCCGTAATATTTCCGTGAAATATTTCCGGCATGTTAAAACATATACAATCATCAATGTAGAAACACAAGACCTTGTGTCTCTACATTAGAAAACGCAGGCGTCCCGCAAGCATCGTTTTTGTACAAAAAACACCTAAAGATACAATCAAGACGGCCGCAATCCAGCGAACAATAAAATTATTTCACTGATATAATTATACTCATTACACATTACATTCCGGCTTTTATTACAAAAAATAAAAAACGAATAGTAAAGTATAATTGGTATAGACGGTTTCTAAAAAATGAATTATGGGTGTCTTGCCTATATGTATTAAGTTAAGCGTAAGTTTAAAAATATTTTTTTAATTTGTACATTGTTGGATTATTTGGAGTCATAGTTGATGGGAATTAATGTTATTGGACTTAATTACAAATCGGCACCGATAGAAATTCGCGAGCAGCTTGCGTTTTCACGAGAGGAACTTAAATTGACACTTGTTAATTGGTCTGATTTTTTTGCGGATAGTGAAGTTGTTTTACTGTCAACCTGTAACCGCACGGAGATTTATATTTCGGTTGATAGTGAAAATTCGCCGGAATCTGATAGCGTGATTAGATATTTATTGAAACAAAAATCTGTATTTCGTTCTGATTTATCTCAATCTGATTTTAGTAATGATTTACAAGATATTTCGATGTTTTTACCTCATATATTTGAGTATAGCGGCGAATCGGCGGTCGAACATTTATTTTCTGTAACATCGAGTTTAGACAGTATGTTGCTTGGCGAGGTACAGATTGCGTCGCAAGTTAAGTCAGCGTATCAGGCGGCGTCGGATGCAGGTACGGCCGGTACGGTTTTTAATAAACTTTTTCAAGCAGCATTGAAAACGGCAAAGCAAATTGCTAATGAAACGGAATTACATAAAAATAGAGTCAGCCTGCCGAGTATTGCTGTAGTAGATTTTGCACTTCAGGTTTTTGAGCGTCTTGATGACAAGCGGGTTTTATTGTTAGGTGCAGGTGAAATGGGACGTGAAACTTTACAATATTTGTGTGCTTATGGTGCAAAAAATATAACTATATTAAATCGCAGTATTGATAATGCAGAACGATTAGCAGCAGAGTTCGGCGGACATGCCGGAAATTGGCAGTATATGTTTGAGCTAATGATTGATGCAGATTTAATAGTCGCCGCAACAGGTTCGCCGGATTATATAGTTACGCTGCCGGATTTTCGCCAAGTTGAATCCCGCCGCGGGAATCGTGTACTTTTCGTTTTAGATTTAGCTGTACCGCGCGACTTTGATCCGGCAATCGGAAAATTAGGTAATGTTTATTTGTATTCGATTGATGACCTAAAAGAAACTTGCGCAATAAATCAAGCAGACCGAGATAAAGAAATTCCCAAAGCAAATAAAATTATAAAAAACAATGTAAATGATTTCATCAAATGGCTGAATTATCGACCGCACAGCACCGTAATCCGCAAGTTGTGTGAACAATTAGAAAGTCTAAAAGATACAGAAATCGCAAGACTTTTTAACAAACTATCTGATTTAAGCGAAAAAGAAAAATCGGAAATTATTTATTCGTTTGAAAGATTGATAGGTAAAGTTCTTCATTTACCGTTATCGTCATTAAAAGATGAATCTCAAAACGGCGATTCAAATAAACTGCTGACAGCACTCGCCCGCTTATTCAGAATAAACAACGAGTAATCACCCAAACCGGAAAATTTATTTTTCGTTACAATAAATAAAATAGAAATGTAAAAACTCAAAACATATATTGTAATTTTTGTTTTGCAAATTTTTTTGTGTTAAGAATAAATTTGAAACCTGTGAAAAATTTCACTGATATATTTATTTATTAAAAAAAACAATTTGAGCCGTTATATCGGCGAAACAAATTTTAGTTTATATGAAAAATAAAATATGTATTTTTGTTTGTGTAGAATTTCTCTTTTTCGGATTCATTATTGGTTGCGGCGATAATGTTAATCAGAGCGGTCGTGTAATTTTTGACGACGGCTCGCCTGTTCCGTGCGGGACAATTTGTTTTCTTGGCGGCAAGTATCAAGCAAGCGGAGAAATTCAATCAGACGGGAAATTTACAATTGGATCAACACGGACAAACAATGGTTTATTACCCGGAAGTTATAAAGTAATAATAGCTAGTTCGCAAAAGGTAATTGGTACCGGTGACGAGGGTCAGCCGTTGTTTGAAGAATTAGTGGACGGCAAATTCACAGACCCTGAAAAAACACCATTGACTGCCATCGTTCAAGGAAACAATTATTCACTGGAGTTTAAAGTTGAGAAATTCAAAAAATAGTAATATTCAAGTAGAATTTCTCAAAGATTTTCACCGATATATTACGGCGTTTATTACGTAACGTAGAGACACAAATCATTGTGTCTCTACGTATCAGTTTTTAATTTTTGTAACGAAAATATAAAATTACAAAATCATCTTTCTCTGTGTTCTCTGTGATTAATAAAAACAAAATAAGGTCAGTTAAAAATGAAATTGCAACCTCTGAAAATTTTATTGATATATTATGTTTTTTGAAATTCTCTAAATGTTATTTCAATTGTTTTTTTGCTTGTACTCTTAATGGCAGTCCTTGTATTTTTAGAAAACCGGTGGCGTCATCTTGATTGTATGCTTCGCTGCCTTCCATTGTGGCTATTGCTTCGTCATAAAGACTGTTTTCACTACTTCTGCTTACTACATTAATATTACCTTTGTATAACTCTAACGTTACTTCACCGCTTACAGGCTTTTGTGCTTCACGAATAAACGCGAGCAAAGACCTCATCTTCGCATGATACCAAAAACCATAATAAACCATCTCGGCAACCTCCGGCGATAAACGATCGCGTAAATGCATAAGATCACGATCAAGCGTCAATTGCTCAATATATCGATGAGCAGCATAAAGCAATGTCATACCCGGAGCTTCATAAACACCACGACTTTTCATACCGACAAATCGATTCTCAACCATGTCAATTATTCCTATTCCATTGCGGCCGCCGATTTTGTTCAGCTCCTTTATCACTCCTATCGCATTCAAATTACATGAATTTACGGCAATCGGTAAACCATTCCTAAAAGAAATAACTACTCGTTCAACTCTGTCCGGTGCTTTTTGAGGAGTTACACACATTCCAAACTCAACAGTATCTAATCCGCATACATCAAGCCGCTCAAGAATTCCTGCTTCATAACTTATATGTAAACAATTTTCATCGCTGCTATATGGTTTTTGTTTTGTTGCTTTAACGGGAATATTTTTCTTTTCACAATATTCAATCATTTCTGTTCTGCCCGGAAACTTTTCCCGAAAAATCCGATTACGCCACGGCGCAATTACCTCAATATCCGGACGCAGCGCATCCGCCGCAAGCTGGAAACGGCATTGATCATTGCCCTTGCCTGTAGCACCATGAACAAACGCCGACGCTCCTACTTCTGACACAACCCGTAAACATTCTTTCGATATTATAGGTCTTGCTATTGATGTTCCGAGAAGATATATCCCTTCATATTTCGCTTGAAATTGCAATACCGAAAAAGCAAAATCACGACACAACTCATCTTGTACATCAACAATCCGCGATGACGCCGCACCGATTTTTTTCGCCTTGTCGAGTATCGATTCCCGATCCTCGCACGGTTGACCTAAATCAACATAAACCGCATGAACATCATAATCCTGTTCCAGCAGCCAACACAAAATCACAGACGTATCAAGTCCGCCTGAATACGCTAATACACAACTTTTTTTCATTTTTTTAATCTAATTTTTATTCTGTTTATTTTTTAAATTGACCGCCTGAATTTTCAGTTTAAATTGCAATTTAAATGACAATGTATTTATTGTAACGAAAAATGTAACAAACGAAAAATTCTGTTGAGACACAAACTATCGTGTCTCAACATTTCGGTTTTATTTATTGTAACGAAAAACAAATTTACAAGAGTGAGTAATATTGTTATCTCAATTCATTTTTAAAATAATCCTAAAATAGTGTTTTTACGTTTGAACGGTTTCATATTCGGGATACCTTCTTCAATAAATGGGTTCCAATCTGAAATCTCTGCTTTATATGAATTTGGAAATAATATTAATTCGTTTGAAATGTTTGTACCATTTGACAAAATTGATTGTTGAGTAATTCGCAAGTTGCTATAAAAATCAATTTCATTTGAAGTAGATTTTACTTTTGCGGCTCTTGTTAAAACTTTTTGTCCGCCTGCGTTGATTCCGTTTGTTTCAAAGAATTCGCCGGTTGGTGAACACACTAGCAGCGAATTTATGTTTACACCGAGTCCGTTTGTTGCAGTCGGTTTATCTGAGTCTGTCCAGTTGAATGCGATATTCAATTTCTGCTGAACCTGATTTTTTCGTAACGAAAAATGTGCCGGTACACGAGGTAAAATCCATCCTCCGCCGGCTAAAATCTGATTACCTGATGCACTCATACGTAATTCAAAATTACCTGTACCGCCATTCATAAACGGCATTAACTCTATATCTGAAGAGAAATTAAGATTTCCGGTAGAAAATGTTGAATAATAACCGATAAATCCGAAAGAAGTTGCTGTACCGCGGCGTTGGTCTAAAATTGTCCAAGTTTCGGAACTCGATTGTTTTAGGAATCCTTCGCTCATAAAACTTGCTGCAAGGACAATAAAACTGGTGATAAGAGAAGTTGTTGGTACTGTCCAGATCAACCATATTCTTCGGTTCAAACTCCGAAGTACAAAAACATTCACGGGACCGATTAAAATTGCAAACACAATTATCAATACTAATATCAATTTTATGTTAACACTGTATTTTTCTATTACGGGTAAAATATCGTTCATTCGCGACGTTTTTGAAGAAGTATTAAAATTGTACCGTCTGGATTCATTACCTTGTTGTGCTAATTGCACTCCCGATTTTGCTATTTTAGCTGATTGACTAATTTGTGTCATTATGTTGTTAAAGAGCTGCGGTTTTGTTGCAATTTCCTCACTTGCGGCGTCAATCACAAACACTTTGCCGCAAACAACAGACGCACCTGAATCATTTGAATTGTTTACATTTTTTATTTTGCTGAAGATTAAATTCCAGTCGGCTGGAATGTCCCAATTATTACCTATAATTACGAGCATTCCGCCTGTTTCGACATATCGTCTGATTGCATTTAACACAGTTGGTTTTCGTGTAATTAATCCGTTCCATTCTGTTGCTGTCATTATTACGCAATCGAATTTTGTGTATGCAATCCACAAATCGCTCCACTCGTCAACTGGTACGTTTGAATATTTTGAATATGTATTTTTTACCGCTATAGAACTAACACGATGCGGTATTGGTGCCGATGTTTGCGGAGTTGCTTCTTGGGGAGGTTCTGTTGTTTGCCGTGTAAAGAAATCGCGTATAGTTGCATGCACTTGTTGACTAAAACAAAGAGATATATCATCATTTCCAGAAGCAGAATATGAATTCATGTGATCGCATGTTATACGAATTTGATCGCTTTGATTCCATCCGTCGATATTGACAACCGCATTCATTATCATTGAGCCTGTAAATATTAGTATCGGCGGTTGAAATAAACGAAGTACAGCATGACTGCCTGCCGCAACTTCTATCGCATCGGTTGACAATAAAGTAGATAGATTAGTATTACTGCCGTTCGACTCTAATGTTATTTTTACTTTATGCGATTTATTGTCGCGATTTTGAACAAGAAATTTATACTCGGAGTAACCGTGCCGCGTAAACATTCCAGACGCCGTATTAGAACCAAACGGTTGTATTTCGGTTATAGTAATATTGCCGTAATCTGCAGCAAATATATTTACCGCGAAAAAAGTAATAAACAAAAATGTTACAATAATTATTTTTTTCATGTTAAGTTTTCTAAAAAAGTTAAATGTCTTTTAAACTGCGTTCACTTGCTGCGTTTACTTATTGTGTTCACTTGCTGCGTTTACTTTGAAAGGCCGGTTCGAGCAGCATGATGATCTAAATTTGAAGTTCTATTGAAAAGCCGGTTCTTTAACAGGATTTTTAGTGAATAGTTTTTGTATCGCCGAAATTCATATCACGATGTTTATTTTGAATTGAATCATCGAATTATAAATTGTGCATTATAAATTGTACAGTTGACAAATTAATTCATGGTTGTTTATAAATTCATAGTTGTTTATAGTTGTTTATAAATTTTTTGTTTCATTTCTGCCGATTAAAAAAAGTGTCTTATTCTAATTAATTAACAACAATTCTATTAGTTGTTTTGTTGAAGCGGTTACTGAATAGTTACAAATTATCAAAGTTTTTTTTAACGGTGTCATTGACACAATAAAAAACTATTGTTGTAATTAGGAACGCACGAAACACACGTGACGGTAATATTAGATTTACTGTTTAAGTATCAAATGAAATCATAAACTAAAAAAAGTAAAAATAATTCAATTTGTTTTTATGTATTTTTCATGTATTTGTTTTTTATGAGTCTCAATTGTCCAGTGAGTTCTTATAACCAATAATTCCTGTAATTTTAAGTCCGGCTGAATCGTTTCAAAAAATGAATTACATTATCGTAACCAAAAATTATAATTTGACAACCATAGCGGAATACAATTTTAACATCAAGCAAAAAAATTCCATGACTATATTAAATGTAATATATCAGGTGCGGGTGAATATTTGTTTTTTCAATTTTTTTGGTTTATGAATTTTAAAATAAACCTTATTTTCAACCTTATTTTTCCGAATGAAACATCATTTACATTATTATTGAAAAACAATTTGTCAGATGATAATTTGGCGGATGATGATTTCTTTTTGTCAATAAATTATATATTAAGAAATTTGTAACTAAAATTAAAAACATGTCTAGCAATAAGATTATTCCGGTCGTTATTCCTGTGTCGGCGCATTTAGACGGTCCCACGCTGCTGGGGACAGTACGAGGATTAGGACGTAACGGCGTTCCTGTTTATGTGATCGCACGGGGAAAATATCCGGTTGTAGGTACGTCGCGATATATTAAAAAACTGATAACGTTTGAAAATGATCCGCCCGACGAAATATGGATCGAAACAATAAATAATTTGTTACAAAAAATCAATGTAACGAATTCAAAACCAATAATGTTTTTTTGTACAGAAAATGATCTATACAGATTCGCACCAATACACAAATATCTTGAAAATAATTTTCAATTGATTCCAACATTTGATACAGCATTTCAATTTCTTGAGAAAGATAAACAACTTCCGCTCGCCGAAAATGCCGGATTTCTTATTCCCAAGTCTGTAAAACTTGAGAGAAAATCCGACCTAGAATTTGTTGTCAATTCTTTTCGTTTTCCGATTATTGTCAAACCTCTTGCAAGGCATACTATCGGCACATTCGAACACAAAGGTTTGATTATTGAAAATAAGAACGAAACAAAAGAATACATAGAAAAATATCTTGACAATCCGCCGACTATTTTGATCGCACAAGAATATATTGAAGGAACTGATAACGACATTTTATTTTTCATGGGCAGTTCCGATTGCAATGGTGAAGTACGTGCATTTGTTACAGGACGAAAACTAAGACAAAATCCGCCGAACAGCGGAATGATGACTTGCGGATATATCGAAAAATTACCAGAGTTGGAATTAAAATCGAAAGCGTTGTGTAAACTCTACAAAATTGAGGGATTTATCGGAATTGAATGTAAAAAACCGCCGAATACAGAAAATTATTTTTATATCGAAACAAGTTTCAGACCGGAAATCTTTAACGAAATAACAACAGCAACCGGAGTAAATTTAGTTTACGACGTTTATATGAGTAAACTAGGTCAACCTCGTAAAATTAAACAGACTACTGACAAAGGTTCATGGTACGATTTATTAGCAGACTTTGAATCAATTCAATCGCAAGTAAAACAAAGAAAAACAACGCGGCGAAAAATATTAAAAAAATTACCAAGACCAATAACATATTCACATTTTGCAATCGATGACCCTTTACCATTTGTGATTCGATTAGTTAATAAAATTAAATCAAAAATTAAAAATTTACTAACTGCCGTTTGCAAAAAATTCTTGTAAATTACATTTTATGTAATATATCAGCAGAATTTTTGTTACAATAATTTTTTGAGTTTTAATTCGTTCCGATTTTTTTATTAACCACAGAGAACACAGAGGAAGAATATTTTGTAATTTTATACTCATTGTACTTTAAAATTCGGTTTTATTTTTTGTAACGAAAAAAGTGACCGTTCACGGATAAAACTAGAATCGCCCTGAAAAGACAGCAGTATAGCGGTTAGTGGTTAGTGGTTAGTGGTTAGTGGTTAGTTCGCATGCGGAGCTTAGCACCGATTATAAGTTCGAATCGCTAATCACTATTATTGAGCAAATAATTCTTGCACTCTTGCGGAGCTTTGTTTGGTATGGTATTTTGTAACGGCGATTTTGTAGTATTACCTGTTCAGATTATTTCCAATTCTTTTTGAGAATACAAAACAAACGAAATAAATAAATTATTCCACTGATATACCAATTACACTTTAAAATTCAATTTTTATTTTTTTGTAATATATCAGTGGAATATTTTTTTTATTAACCACAGAGGACACAGAGAAATCAGAGAAATCAGATTTTGTAATTTTAGATTTTAAATTTAAGTGAATTACTAAAAAGTATTTTAGCTGGGAACGCAGGCGTCCCGCCTGCATCTTTTTTGTACAAAAAACAAAACTAAAGATGCGGTCGAGACGACCGCGATCCCGACAACAATAAATTATTTCACTGATATACCAATTACACTTTAAAATTCGTTTTTTATTTTTTTGTAATATTTCTTTGAACATTAAATTTCATTAATTTTTTTTTTTACATAAATTTTATTATGGATATTCCATTTGTACATTTACATTGTCATAGTCATTATTCGCTTCTTGATGGGGCGGGTACAATTTCCGCTATATTGAATCGTGCTAAAGAACTTGAGATGCCCGCGATAGCAATAACGGATCATGGTAATTTATACGGAGCTCTTGAGTTTTATCAGAAGTCGCGTGATTGCGGTATTAAACCGATAATTGGATTTGAAGCATATATCGCTTCGGGGAGCCGTTTCGAGAAGTTGGCTGCTTCATCGAAAGACGCTAGTTTCCATTTAACTCTACTTGCAATAAATCGGACTGGTTATAAAAACTTGCTTAAATTATCTTCGGCGGCTTTTCTTGAAGGCTACTACTACAAACCGCGAATCGATAAAGCATTGCTCAAAGAATTTAACGAAGGATTGATCTGTTTGAGCGGTTGTGCGTCGAGTGAAATTTCACGCTCGATATTAGGTCATGAGAATGTTGAATCCGGCGGACTTGATGAAGCTAAACGAATTGCCGCATGGTATCGTGATTTATTCGGCGACAGATATTATCTCGAAGCACAAGACAACGGATTGGAAATACAAAAAATTATTCTTGAAGGTATTTCTCAAATCTCGCATGAACTCGATATTCCGATGGTCGCGACAAATGATGTTCATTACGTTTATCAAAGCGACTGGGACGCTCAAGATATTTTGCTTTGTGTGAATACAGGTAAGTTGCGTTCAGATACAAAACGTATGAAAATGGATTCCGATCAATTTTATATGCGCAGCGGACGCGAAATGTTACGTGCAATGCCGTCGTTTGAAGACGCAATTAAACGTTCTTGTGAAATCGCCGAAAGGGTCAATATCGATTTAGAATTGGGCAAACGTTATTTTCCGGTATTTGTGCCGCCGGATAATATGTCGTCTGATGATTATTTACAAAAAATTTGTATTGAAGGTCTCCAAAAAAGATATGCTGATAATCCGAAAAGATGCAAAGACGGCGTTCTTTCAGACGAAGTATTATCGCGGCTGAAACGTGAGTTATCAGTGATTAAAAAACTCGGATTTCCAAATTATTTTTTAATCGTGTGGGATTTCGTGCGTGTCGCCGAAGAACGCGGAATACATCGAACTGCAAGAGGCAGCGGCGTCGGTGCGCTTGTATGTTATGCGTTGAATTTATCTCATGTTTGTCCGCTCGAATTTGACTTGCTGTTCGAGCGTTTTCTTGATGAAAGCCGTATTGAAGCTCCTGATATCGATATTGATTTCGACCAAAATCGGCGCAGCGAAATTTTAGATTATGTAAAAGAGAAATATGGTGAAGCGAATGTAGCTCAAATCGGCGTCTTTGGAACTATGGCCGCGAGACAATCAATTAAGGATGTAGGACGTGTTCTCAATGTACCGATTAGTGCTGTCGAGGCTGTAACAAAATTAGTACCGGATGAGCCGAAAGCAAAAATCAAAATGGCGCTTGAAGTAAGTGAAGAACTAAAAAAACGTTACGAAACCGATTCTGATGTCCGTGAAATAATTGATTACGCAAAAAAGTTAGAAGGATTAGCACGGCAAGCGGGAGTTCATGCGTGTGCGGTCGTGATTGCTGACAAGCCGTTGATTGAATATTTACCGTTACAAAAAGTCAAAGACGTAAATATTGTAACGCAATGGCAAGGTCAAGATGTAGAGAAGGCGGGATTACTAAAAATGGATTTTTTGGGGCTGCGTAATCTGACTATTCTGGATCAAACTATTCAACTTGTAAAACGTACAACAGGAAAAGATATCGACCCGTATAAATTTCCGCTTGATGATAAAGAAACGTATGAGTTATTATGCCGAGGTGAAACGAAAGGAATTTTTCAACTTGAAGGCGGCGGAATTAGAGAATTGCTGCAGCGGATGCGGCCCGATAATTTTCGTGATATTATCGCGACGCTCGCGCTTTATCGGCCCGGTCCGCTGGAAGGAGGTATGGTTGATCAATATGTTGATGTAAAACATGGACGAAAACCTGCAGTTTACGATCACGATGTTATGAAAGAAATATTGAGTGAAACAAATGGTGTGATGGTTTATCAAGAGCAAATTATGAGAATCTTAAATAGATTGGGAAAAATTCAACTAGGAAATACGTACTCGTGTGTAAAGGCGATTAGCAAGAAAAAGGAAGATCAAATCGGAAAGTATAGAACTCAATTTATTGACGGTGCGATTGAGAACGGTTTACAGCGTGAAAAAGCTGATGAAATTTTTGAGTTGATAATTAAGTTTGCAGGATATGGTTTTAACAAATCTCATTCGACTGCTTATGCTTTAATTGCGTATATGACAGCGTATTTGAAAGCGCATTATCCAGTTGAATTTATGGCTGCGCTTCTTATCGGTGATATATCGAAACGTAATTTTAAGTCGAAGGATTCAACGGTAGAGCATCTTGAGGATTGTAATCGTATGGGAATAACGGTTGTGCCGCCGGATGTGAACAAGTCTTATCAACTTTATTCGGTTGATGACGGCAAGATAAATTTTGCTTTAACTGCTATCAAGTCTTGCGGTGATTGGGCAGCGGATAAAATTATTCAAACGCGCGAATCGGGCGGGAAGTTTAAAAACTTGTTTGATTTTTGTGAGCGGGTCGATTCACGAGCTTGTAATCGTGCAACGTTAGAAGCTTTGATTAAGTCGGGTGCGTTTGATTCTTTCGGATGTCCGCGTGCGCTGTTATTGCAAAATCTTGAGCCTGCGCTGCGGGCGGGGCAAGCGTTAGCGGGTGATTTATCTAAAGGTCAAAGAAGTTTGTTTGAAGATATAGCGGAAGAGGAACCTGTTATAAATCAGTCGCCGAAAATGTACGGTTTACCGCAAATTCAAGAATGGACAGACAAAGAAAAAGGAATGTACGAAAGAGAAGTTCTCGGATTCTATTTATCGATTCATCCGTTGAAAGAGTTAGAAGATTGTTTTACTCAATTGAGAACTCATTCTTGTTATGAGGCAGCATGTGCGCGAAGTGATGAAAGAGTTATCGTTGCGGGTATGTTGAGCGATATTAAAATAAGTGAATCAAGAGGACGCGCCGGAAAATCAGGCAGATTTGCTATGTTTTCTATTGAAGACGCTGAAGGTGCGATTCGTGCGTTAATGTGGACTGAAGCTTATAAAATTGCGGAAGCAAAAAAATTAGTTAATCTTGATTCAATTGTTTTTGCTGTAGGACGCGTTGATCGCAGCCGAAGTCAATCTGACAGCGACGCTAATTTAATCGTATCGGAATTATATTCAATTGAAGAAGGAATAAATGCGTTATCGGCAGGAATAAAATTTGTCTTGGACGAAAAACAGCACAATCCGGAATTAGTAAAACAACTGTATGAAATATTGAGAGGAAGTCTTGGTGATAAAAGAGTAGATTTCTTAGTGCGTTTAGAATCCGGTGTAGTAGCTGTAATGAAATCGGCAGGAAATATGAGAGTAACTATAAGTTCGGCGTTACGCAAAAAGTTGATTGACTTACTAGGAGGTGAAGCCGTAAATTTAATAAAAATTCCGCAACTGCAAAGTGAAAGAAAATACAACTCTCAAAAACAGTGGAAACGTGAAGTATAGTTTATCGGTGAGATACTTTTCACACTTTAAATTTCGGTAATATTTTTTGTAACGAAAAAGGTGACCGTTCACCCATAAAACTAGAATCGCCTTGAAAGGGCAGCAGGATATTATGACACGATTATTAACAACTATTATTGTTCATTTCCTTTGTGCGTTGATTGTGCGTTGATATTGATCTAATATCCGATTGCTCTTTCGCGGCGAGTTTTGAAATCATTTACAACAAAATAAAAATCTAAATATCGTGAGAATCTACACAGAATTTATGACGGGAGACAGTCAAACGAATCTTCCAAACATTTCTAACAATAGTACGGAAACAGATACTGAAACTGAAACAGAAACGGATACTGTAATTGTACGCCGTGATATTTTATATCATCCTTTTTCTTTGATATTTATTGCGGCAGCGGCAGGAATTGTGACCGATAAATTTTTTTCTTTTGTGATGGTATTCTGGTTAATTTTTGCGGCGGTTGCGTTTTTATTATGTTTGATTTTTCATTATAAATCTTATCATGTTTCTTCGACAATATTTTTGCTTTTGCTTTGTTTTGCGTTTTTTGGTTTTTGGCATCATGAGCGTTGGAATAAATTTGCAGATGATGATTTAGGATTTTATGCGGTGAAAGGAGGTTATCCTGTAGGAGTTCGTGCGGTTGTTAGCGAGTTGCCAAGATTAATTCCGCCGGTACCGGATAATTTTCTTGCCGATGAGGAACGAACGATATTTACAATTCGGTGTTATCAATTACGGGACGGTTCAATATGGAAAAAAGTCAGCGGTAATGTTTTGGTTACGATAAATGGGAATCGAACTGATTTAATGCCCGGAAACGAAATTCAAATTTTTGGTGAATTATCTAAACCGGTCAATGCGCAAAATCCGGACGATAACAATATTGCAGATAAACTTCGCAGTCAGCGGATTCTTTGTGTTATTCATTGTAAGGCTGATGACGCTGTATCGAAAATTTCGGACGGCAGAATTAGTGTTACAAAAATTCTTGGAATAATACGCAGTGCAGCAAAGAAAAATCTGGAAGCTGCAACTTCAAAAGAGACGGCTTCGCTTGCGTCGGCGATGTTGTTAGGTGTGAGAGATGGAATTGATGATCAAACGCGTCAAGATTTGATTGACACGGGAACGATGCATATTCTTGCGATTTCGGGGCTTCATGTTGCGGTAGTTGCGGTTTGTTTTCAATTTTTATTTTTGTTGTGCGGATTTAGCAATCGTATTACGGCGTTGTTGACAATATTTATTGTTGTGCAATATCTTTTTCTTACGAATATGGCGCCGCCTGCGATTCGGGCGGCAGCGTTGATTACTGTTATTTCGATTGCTGCTTTCACGGGAAGACGTGCTTATGGTATAAATTCTTTTTGTGCGACTGCTGTACTAGCGTTAATTCTTAATCCGGCGGAGCTTTTTCAATTCGGCGCACAGTTATCGTATATTGCGACTGCCGCATTCTTTTGGATTCCGAATCCGAAATCAATTTGGATTTTTTTCAACAATATTATTTTACGTAACGATAATTCAAAACGTGTATCGGAACTTACTCTTATTGAGCAGGTCAACAGGGACAACAATATTTTGTATCATTTATCGGCGAAATTTTTTTATGGACTGCGGGAATTATTTATTGTTGGTTTAGTTATTTGGTCTATTTCGACGCCGCTTGTTCTTAATAAAATTCATGTTTTTACGCCGATTGCTATTTTGGTTAATCCTCTTCTTTGGCTGCCGCTTTATGCTGCGATGTCAAGCGGATTTTTAACGATGGCGGGGGGTTCTATTCCGATATTGGGTGAATACTTGGGAATGACTGCTGATCTTTCTTTTAATGTGTTGTTTGGAGTGATTACTTTTTTTCAAAAGCTAGGCGGACATTATTGGGTATTTTCGTTTCCGTTGTGGTGGAATATCATTTTTTATTCGGTATTTATTTTTGTTACGATAATGCCGTTTAGGCGTCCGCGGCGATTAATTTTGCTGACGGCTGTAGTGATTTGGTTTCTTATTGGATTTAGTTCTTTTTGGGTTTCAGATATTTACAGATATTATTCTGATAAACTTACAATTGATGTTTTGGCGGTCGGACATGGAAATTGTGTGTTGATTACTACGCCGTCGAAAAAATTGATTGTGTATGATATAGGTTGTATTACATCTTCGCGCAGAGCCGCTGATATTTTAAGCCGAAATGTTTGGAGAAAAGGGCGAATGCGAATTGATACAATTATAATTTCGCATGCAGACCGAGATCATTTTAACGGTTTGGAAAAAATTATTGAGCGTTTTGATGTCGGTGAAATTTTAGTTTCGCCTTACATGTTTTTGAAACCTCTGAATAAGAAACAAGAGCAAGGTTATAGTGATATGATACGTGTAAAAGAGTTGTTGCAAAAACAAAAGATAAAAATTACTGAAATCAGCGGGGGCGATGATTTATCGAAATATGGTTTAATAAACTCAATCATTTTACATCCCCCTAAAAGAGGACTTGAAAATGCAGAACAAAACGCAACAAGTTTAACTGTGAGATTTGAACATCGAGGCGTATCGATATTATTACCGGCAGACTTAAACGATAAAAAGAAAACGGATTTTCTTAATAATGCACCGATTCACTGTGATGTAATGATGATTCCGCATCATGGGGGCAAGTCAGATGTAACGGAGCCGTTATTAAGGTGGTCAACGCCAAAATTACTGATAATAAGCGACGGAGGATTTACACGGCGTGCGGTTTCGATTGATGATTATAATCGAAGAAATTTTATTGTTCATTCAACTCATGACAGCGGATTCATAAGAATCACAATAAACAAAAAAGGATGGACGTATGAAAGAAAATAAACAAACTAGTAATATATCAATGAAATAATTTATTGTTACCGGATCGCGGTCGTCTCGACCGCATCTTTAGTTTTGTTTTTTGACAGGATTACAGAATTACAAGATTACAGGATAGTAATTAATGACTCGAACTTATAATCGGTTCTAATCTCCGCATGCGAACTAACCACTAACCACTAACCACTGACCACTAACTCTGCTGCTTTTAATGTGTTTAGTAATAACATCGTTACTGTAAGTAGTCCTACGCCGCCGGGTACAGGAGTTATTGCTTTTACAATTTCTTTCACATTATCAAAATCAACATCACC
>JAITKS010000341.1 GCA_031278315.1 Planctomycetaceae bacterium
AATCTATGTGTTCCTATCCCTTTCGCCACTAAGGTATTGCTACCTCCGTACGACTTGCATGCCTAATCCACGCCGCCAACGTTCATTCTGAGCCAGGATCAAACCCTTCAATTTATTTCAATATAGCTATCGCCCCTCGCGGAACGGCTAAAATGCAAACTGATAGAGATCGCTCTCTGGTTGCCCCAAACAATGGTCATCGCTCAGGGACTTCATTATTCCATCACCAATCCTCATTGGTTTTATTGGAGTTCACAAAATAATTTCGTCGAAATTTTTTATGAGCTGGTCAATAGTAACATGTCAAAAAAATTATCTTCAGACGTACTTGAAAAAGATCATACGCACATCAAATAATCCCCTCGACATCTATCAACCTGCCGTTTTCATCACTACCTAATTTTAAAAGAGCTTGTTGTCATTAAAAGAAAAAATATCTCGCAAAATTAAAAATCAACTTGCAAAAAAATATTTCTTATCTCTTCAAATCAACAACGGGGCGAAATTATATCTCAAATGAATATTCGCACAATGGGGGGAATACTTTTTTTCAAAAAGAGTTTTTTCAAATTAACAAAATTCATTGAAAAAACAAGTCAAAAAAATTTTTTATCTTCCGTATCCAAACAGAAATTGTTATTCATTCCGCCAAAAAAATATTAACAACTTCAAGCCGATATTCATTGCATTTGTCGAAAAAAGTAATAGTATATTTCGGAATTCGAGACCAAAATTACATATCATTTTCAAAAAGCTGCGAAAGTATATCACAGCTCTTAACACCGTCAACGGGGGGAGTGTGAAAATGAATGAATAACATAGTAATATATAGTCAGTAGATAATATATCAGTGAAATGTCTCAAAAGTTTCAAATTCATTTTGCAAAAACATTATTTTTCAACATTATTTTTCTTAACTAAACAAACCTTAGTAGAAATGAATCTCCAAAAAACAAAACCTTATTATTGAAAAATGATTTTTTAATAAGATAATAAGATTAGTGTATATTGTAAATCGGCAATAACGTGTGACGTTGACTTACGCTAGTGCCGATTACTCATTCAGGGCGATTCTAATGAATACACATTCAAAAAGAAAAGAAAACGAAACCAAAAAACGAAAACCGACATTTAAAGTGAGAACAGTTTAAAATCGTTTTTCACAAAACACAATGTTAAAAATTATGTGTTTATGAAAATGGTTCGGTTTGAAACTGAAATTTTTAGAAGTTCCTTTTAAGACTCAACAATAAGAGATTTCCATGAATTACGAAAAATTATTGAAAGAAATCTTATTATCAAAAATGAATAAGATTGAAGAAAAACAAGATTGGTTCGAAGAGCAACTAACCTTGTTTTCAAAAGCAATTCAGAATTTACAAACAAATTCCGAACAGCAATCTAAAAAATCGAAAAAGAAACAAAAAAAGATACCGCAACGAACAAACATCAATTTACAAGTTCTTAATTTGCTTATAAAATACTCCGACAAAGTATGGACTTCAGACGAATTAGCGAAAAAAATCGGTTGTACCGGTTCTGCTGTAAGAAAGACATCGGCTTGGAATAGTTACCAAAAACAAAAAAACAGATCGAAAAGTTCTATCAGTAAGAAATTCGAAAACAAAAACGCTAATATTATCGCCGTCACTGAAAACAATGAGTTTGATAATTGATTTTATGACGGAAAAAAATATGAACAGTTGCAAAAAAAGGCAGTTTTTTTCACAGTAAAAAAAATTTTTTGATCTCTATTGTTAAATATTTTATGTCAAAAAAATTTCTGAAAAAGTTGCAAAGTCAGTATATAATAAAGGGTGTTTACGTTTTTATTAAAAACGTAAATTTGTGTTTGATACACTTTACCCTATTATAAATATAAATAGGTTGTTTTTTATGTTGCGTATTTTCCTGAATCGAAATCGTTAGCTTTTCTATTGGTAGTCAATTTCGGTATTCAAAACAATGGAGTTATATCGAAATTAACCGGAAAAGTGGTAGATGATTATTGAGTTTAAACAGTTTGTATAGATGTAAAAAATACATAAAGTATTGTGATTAAAAAACAACTAAAAATATCGGTTTAAAATTAATGTTTTATGTCAAAACCTTAAAAAATGAATTCTATAAATTTTGTAATAAGTTCAAATGGAAAATACAATAAATATATTTTCCGAAGAACGAAAAACAAATCGAAAACACTTTCGACTTAGAGAGGTTATTTATGTTGCTGAAATTGGAAAATTACTATAATATCGTTTCAACGAACTTAATTGTGTTGATTATAGTTCTTCCTGTATTGTCTTGGAATTTAGAAGCTTCTGCTCAAAATAGTACAACATTAAATGGGTACTATTGCAAAACAATTTCTGCTGAAGCTGTAAATGATACTTCAGAATGTATAAAAAATGCAAATGGAACAGCTGGATGTTTGGGACAAGTTTGTGTGTGGGCTGCCCAAAAAAAATGTACTAAACAATCATTGCCTACTAGGTTGTGTAAATATACCTGTACACCAATAGAGGTTCCAGAAAATATCACTTTCAAAAAAGTTGTCCCTCAATCGACTACGTATGGTCAAATGGGATGTTTATTGAAAAATGGTACTATCGGTGTTATTGGGGCTGGTTGTATTATAGGAGTAGTAGCAATTTTTCTTGGTGCAGAGTTTGAAACATTTGGAGCGTCAACATCTTTAGGAATAACTATTGGGGCAGCAGTTATTGTTAAGTGCGGCGAAACGGCTGGTAATGCTTTTATTGACTGGTGGAATAATCCATGCTGTCACACGTATTGTATGCGGAAGGGAAAAGGAACGCCTAGTACTGAAAAGATTGAATCTTGTCAATAGTCTTAAAAATGAATAACTATAAATATTTTACAATTGGTTTTATTATTATAATTGTCTTATTGTATTTTAGCTGTTTAGTACAGGCACAATACGCTATCAATGGTAGCGGCAGTCATTTATTTGTTGGAGCAATTCAGCATCAAGGAGCGAACCCACATATCATACACTCTGGAAAAGTATCTTTTACTTTTTTAAATGAACACAAACCTGATTCAGAAGAGATGATTCAAGAAACTGTAAAGATGTTTGTTCGACATTACGAAGATGAATTAAAAAATACTCCAAAAGATACTAAAAGATATGATGATCTTACAAAGAGATTACAAAACAAGGAGCTTATAGAAAAGGGGTGTCGTGAAACATCGTTAAGACACGCAAATGTTAATAATAAACAGCTAATAATTTTTCGCGGGGGAACACCTTTTACTGATGTAAAACAAAAGATATTTAGTTTGCCCAATCCGCAAGATGAAGTTGTTAATGAAAATAATGAAAATAAGGTGATTACCGATCAAAAAAATTCACTTATATTCGAGTTGATTGGAAATAATACTGATCCCTTTGGAAGGAGTATGAACATTGTACACGATTCTGATCTCGGCGGTAGTATTACAATTCAAGAATGGGGAATTGAACCAATCAATGAATTAGGGCGTGCTCGCGGTCACAGATTGTCAACATTTACGGCACTATTTTTGTTAAGCGGTACACAAAAACAAATGAAAAGTTTTTCTTTTAATAAAAGTTTTATTGAACAATTCATTGCATTAAACGACGATTTAGTAAAAAATACTAAAACAGCTGGTATTCGTATAACAGACAAAAAAGATTTTGAAGGTAGTCTTGTGTGGGTACTTACCATTTCCCAGCCGTCAGATAAATTCCTAAAACGTAAGATAAATGGTAAAACTGTTATTTGGGTTGATCCTGCACGAGGCTACATTTGTCCGCTTGTTGAAGAATATGTACAAGATATTTGTGTAGTACGGTATGAATCATCAGATTATTATCAAGACAAGAGCAGTGGTATTTGGTTTCCGCGAAAAACAGTTGATACGGAATTTGATCTTGTAACCAAAGAACAACTTCAACGGACTGTTTATGAAATTATTCCAGATGAAACTGATTTTAATATATCAATAAGTAATGATGAATTTGTTTTTCATGTTCCAACTGGTTGGACAGTAAATGATAGGCGATTTGTAATCCGCCAATCTTATCGAGCAATCCGAGACACGAAATTAAAATTTGAACAAGGACGAATTGCATTACGCGGAAATAGAGATTTTATCGTAGAGGATAATTTTTTATCAGTTAATTTACCGGTTAATAATAATTGGTTGATACGAATGTTTTGTATCATCATTGGTATTATTTTTGTATTATTTGTATTGTCTCGTTTACTAAAAAAACAATCAAATAAAATTTAGTTACTTAATCTTAACCATAAAAAAGGAATATTATTATGTTTTGGAAATTTTGCAATATTATTACATTAGGGCAGTGTTATTCTTTAGCAACTATTCTTTATTTTGGAATAGGACTCATTTTATACGGAATTACTCCATCGCAGACACCATCTTATCTTTATGCGGAATATTCTGGTTGTGGCGGCGAACTAATTTGTGCGGATGGTGAAACTTGTTGTGACGGTTCTTGTTGTTCCGGCGTTTGTTGCAATGGGAATTGTTTACCAGCTGGAACTGTTTGTTGTGATTCAAATGATGCCTGTCCGAGTGGTCAAAAATGTTGTCATGGGAATTGTATTCCAGAAAATTCAGAATGCTGCGAAGATGGTACAGCAGGTGATTGCGGATGTTGTAAACCGGCTCCAACAGCAAAAACAACAGCAATAAATTGTGCTGAATAAATTATGACTTGCGTAAAGACTCCATTTATGAGGTATTTTTATGGTTTATCAAAAAAAAACTTTTAGAAAAAGTAAAGACAAAAAATTACTGTCTTATTTTCGAGTAGTACCGTTTATTTTTGCGATAATCTTTCTATTATTTTCATTGCATAGATCAACTGCTTATTATGGCAGTCAGGCTGTTCAAGGAATATGGCAGCCAAAGTTAGTTTGTGATCAGTCTGTTTACGATTTTGGGCGAATAAATCCTGTAACCAATCCTAGTCATTCGTTTGTTATTAAAAACATTGGTAGAAAAAATTTGTTTATTGAAAGTGTTTCTCCCGGTTGCGGAGCTTGTGTTGAAGTAATTGAATATACAAAATCATCGATTCCTCCGCAAAAAACTGGAACCGTGAGTATCAAGTTATTAACACAAAATTTGTATGATAAAGTGAGTAAAGATATTCTTGTCAAAACAAATGATCCAAAGCATCCGCATTTGATTTTATTGCTTGAAGCGGAAGTGATACATCCAGAAAAGCCTGATAACAACAAATCAGACAACAATGAAATTGCGGAGCAATCACAATAATCGTGGAGTGTATTATGAAACGTCTCAAAATTTCTCTTCAGTTTTCGTTTTTAATGGGTATTCATTAAAACGAAAACCGAAACTTAAAATGTGAGAAGTATATTCCCAAAGGTTTCAAATCCATTTTTTGACAACATCATTACCTTATTTACGAAAAAAATTATTCCACTGATATATTACTAGTTTTGTAGATTTGACAAATGCTACTAAAATTATAACGTTCTATTCGAATCATATTTTGTAAATTGTTATTTTACTCATATTCTATTTCTGCCAGAATTTTAAGTAACCAAGGAGATGTATCAGTTGGTAATGTTAATACTTGTAAATTATCAGTAATGCACGTGAAATATCTCTTCTTGTCATTTGACATTGGATGTTTACTACCAGGTCTAAGTGATGGTACAGGATCATTAAAAGGTTTTACACCTTTTGATATATACCATTCTTACTTTATAATCCGTCTTGACGTGTATTTTATGAATTGTTATTATTTGCGAGTTGTTTTTAATTCGTCAACAACAAAACAATTTTAATTATGAGTTACAATATCT
>JAITKS010000375.1 GCA_031278315.1 Planctomycetaceae bacterium
GAGAAAATCAACATTGGTCAAGACGCTGCGGCATTGGGTGCTGCTGCACTTGCGGCGGTTGGTTCAGGTTTGTGGAACGATTTTTCAAAAATCGACGGCATTTTAAGTGTCGAAGACCGCCAAATTCCGCAAGAACAAAACTCCGCAAAATATGACCAATTACTAAAACAATTTCAACTCGACATCCAATTCCTTGCTGAAAGAACATAACCGAAAAATTAAAATTGCTGGTAATGTACTCAACTTGCTGGTAATATATTCAACGTTCTTGAAAATTAGATTTTTAAATTGCAATCACTTGAAATTTCGGTTCGAGTTGCTTGCTTTCCAATAGTTAAGCAGATACGATGATAACCGAAATTCAAGAGAAAACAGTTTACAATATTCTTAATTCTTAATAGATTTTGATTGATGAATACAATGTTATTTAAAACTAAATTTTTATATTTATTATTGGACATAATTTTTGTAACGTTTATTACGGTACGATTTGTTTATTGTGCAGAATTGTCGTCAGACGGAGCGGTGCCGATTCCGAAATTACGAACTGCATGGAGTAAAGATGTTTCAGCAGATCGTGTTCATCCTGATTATCCTCGTCCGGCATTGACACGCCGTGATTGGCTGAATTTAAATGGTTATTGGGATTGGAAACATGTTGAACTTCAAACTATTTCATCTGGAATTGATACTAGACTTGAAATGCCGAATATTTCTGTTACGAAAAATGAACAGTTTGACGGCCGCATACTTGTACCATTTCCGCTTGAATCGCCGCTTTCGGGAGTTGGTAAATCTTTTGACAGAATTACTTATCGCAGACAATTTAAGATTCCTCAAAATTGGCCGATAGATCAACGAATTCTGTTACATTTTGTTGCTGTTGATTGGGAAGCTGTTGTTTATATTAACGGACAGTTTGTTGGAAAACATCAAGGTGCTTATGACTCGTTTTGTTTTGATATTACTAATTATGTTAAAACGCCGCGTGATGAGCCGAATGAAATTTTAGTTTATGTCTTTGATCCGACTAATCATGGTGAGCAGCCTCGCGGCAAGCAATCGATCAATCCGTCCGGCACGCAGTATAGGTCTGTAACGGGAATATGGCAAACTGTTTGGATAGAACCTGTTGCGAAAAGTTATATTAAATCGTTGAATATTTCGACCAATATTGATCAAAATATTCTTACAATACATCCGCAAATTGAAAATCCGAAGTTAGAATTATCGTTACGATATGAAGTATTCGATGGAGACGTTTTAATTACGGAAGCTTTTGGCGGAGTTGATGGTCAAACGATGTTAAAAATTCCGGCGGCGAAAATGAAATTGTGGAAACCGGAATCACCTTTTTTGTATCAAATTCGAATACAATTACTTGACTGCGGTATGCCGATTGATCAAGTTGGAAGTTATGCGGCATTCAGAAAAATTGACACGGCGCGAAATGCACAAGGCAGGATGCGTATTAGGTTGAATAATAAATTTGTTTTCTTGATGGGAGTAATCGAGCAAGGTTATTGGCCGGACGGACTTTATACGCCGCCATGTGACAATGCAATTAAAGCGGACATAATCACGGCAAAGTCGCTTGGGTTCAATTTGATTCGCAAGCATTTGAAAGTAGAGCCGGAACGATGGTATTATTGGTGTGATCGTTTAGGAATATTGGTTTGGCAAGATATGCCGAGTGGTGATAACCGTACTATTGAATCGAAAAAAATATTTGAGCATGAATTGCAGCGTATGATCAAGTCACGTTCTAATCATCCGTCGATAGTGATTTGGTCTTTATTTAACGAGGGGCTGGGGCAGCATCGAACTGCGGAATATGTAAAATTTGTTCGTCAATTAGATCAATCGCGTTTAATAAATGCCGCAAGCGGTTGGAATGATTTAAACGTCGGCGATTTGAAGGACAATCATAAATTTCCCGGTCCGGAGCCGCCTGTTATGGACAATTTGCGATGCGGTGTTATTGGTTCTTTTGGAGGAATTACGTTGGTTGCTTCGCCGGAAAATCTCTGGACTACTGAAACGTGGGGATATAGTCATGCGAAAGATTCGGAGACATTGTTGACAAAGTATCAAAAGATGCATGCCGAGTTAAGAGTTATGATTGAGAAAGGACTTTCAGCTGCTATATTTCATCAGTTGACAGACATCGAATCGGAATGTAACGGAATTGTAACGTATGATCGGGCATTGTTAAAAATCCCCGCCAATGAGGTAAAAAGAATTAATGTAGAAACAATAAAATACGGAAGCAGCGAATAAAATAAGATTCAAATATAATTCAAAAAAATTTGTCAGGATATACTACGAAAATTCTATCTTCGGAATTTCCGATGATACCAAAATAGGTAAAACAAATCTCTGCAAAAAATTCTATCTTCGGAATTTCCGATGATACCAAAATAGGTAAAACAAATCTCTGCAAAAAAATTCTATCTTCGGAATTTCCGATGATACCAAAATAGGTAAAACAAATCTCTGCA
>JAITKS010000020.1 GCA_031278315.1 Planctomycetaceae bacterium
TATATTACGATTTTTTTATTATTATGAATCGCTATTTTACTTCGACATTTAAATCATTATTTCCTTTTTCTGGAATTACGATTTCTATTTGACTGCCGTCTGAATTACGGATTTCTAATTCGGGCGTCATTTGATTACGAAGTTCTTCCGGTAAATTTTCTGTATTTTTTTCCGGCGTCGGTGTTATTGGTTTTCCTTTTTGGAAAATTGAAACTAAATATTTTCCCGGCTCGGCTCCAGATTCACCTTGCGAATGAGTGAGCGTAAATCTACCGTTGGAATCTGTCTCTGCAAAGGCAGAAGTACCCGTGTCCGGTTTGCGAAATTCAAGCCGGACGTCAGATAACGGTTTGTTATTTTGTGTTACTGTTCCGCTAACTGGAACAAGTTTAGGTTTGGCACTGTCTAAACAACCAGAACCAACAAACACAAAAACAAATGTTAAAAGCAAAATGCTTTTTATAAAAATTCTCATTTTAATTGAGTTGTTAAATTGTTAAATTGTTAAAAAAAATTTCCTAATGTTTATAGGCGGGTATATTAAAAATGAACAAAATTTTGACATAAATAATGAAATGATTTTAAGCAACAAACTTATTATTTTCATTTCTGTTTTTTTCAAGATATTATTTATTCGGCAACTCAACCAATGATAAATGTTGGTCGAATTCGTCTATAAAAACAATCCGAAATTAACAACCCGTTTACAAACATTAGGAAAAAAAAATTGTTAAAAATTTCAGTAGAATTTTTCACTGTTGCTGAAAAAATTCTACTGAAAGAATACAACGAGTTACGGTATCGATATTGCAACCTCATCTTTCCTTGAAGCGATTGCGCTTAAAATTGCAATTGAGGTTGTATCCGCAATGAAACGGACAGAACCGTCACAAATACCGATTTGTACGCCGCCTGTATGATTCGATGTAAGAATTGTACTTGATTCATAAGGATTACGGCATCCAATAGTGTTTGGACAAATGGCATTAATTGCCCAACGAATTGTTACAGTGTTGTGCCATTCGTTAGCACTGCTTCCGTTCCATCCGCCGCCGCGGTGTCCGCCTGCGCCGCGTTCTCCGAATGTGTTCGTGCTGGAAGTCTTGACCCATTTTGATTGCTCGGCAATACCGATAGTGTTTGATGTTCCATCGCTAATACTTTCTAAACCGATGGTATCATTAGCTTCTTGTGTTTGGACGCGGATTATTACTCCGTTTGTTGCAATATTGCCATAAGCTGTATCGTAATGAGTACCCGAAATAATACCTTGACTTTTAGCAGTAATATTGGCGGGATCGTAATATGATCCTGAAATTCCGACGTAGTTAGTAATTTGGAGTACGTAACCGTTGTCTGTTCTTGTTTTCTCTCGGCTATTGGAAGGACAATAAAAACCGGATATTTGCAATTTGTTAAGTCCGCCGGTTACGGTGAAATTATGAGCCGCACTAGTAACCTGAGGATCAAAATTACCGTCGGCACCGAATATCAAGTTACTGTAAACAGCATTTTGTTCGATATACGGGAAAAGTGCTATCATCCAATTTCGCCAAGTTTTAGCGTTTGTTCCTGTTCCTAGCTGCGGACCGGTCGAAAATGGTAATGCGTTACTAGTATCGTGATAAGTGTGCAATGCCAACACTTGTTGTTTGACTTTATTGCTGCACGACATTCTTCGAGCTGCTTCACGTGCCGCTTGAACTGCCGGTAAAAGTAATGCAATTAAAACTCCGATAATTGCTATTACTACCAAGAGTTCAACAAGCGTGAAACCAAGTAAACCAAGAAAAGGTTGGGGAGATTTCCCAAAAGAGTCACCGTAAAAATAATCCAAATCGAGTTTTTTACGTAAATCCCCCCCCCCCCCCCTGCTCGCCTAAATTAACACGTTTTTCTGTGTTTGTTGTAAAGTCAATATTTATATTGACTTCAGTAATGGAAAAATTGGACATTAAATTTGTCTTTTTCATTTTTCTGTTCCTTTCAATTAAAGTGTTTGTAGTAAACGTTACGAAAATTATCGTATCTGTAGATTTTTTTCAAATAGCAAAAAGAAAAAATATCAACAGCTCGATAAACAACTATTTAAACGCGAAAAATTTTAACATGTACAAAAACAATTTTTGTACAAAAAACAGGCTGCTTAAATTATTCGCATTAAAACTCAACTTAATAATCGTTACAAAAATTATCAAAGTTCATAAAAGTCAATAGAAAGAATTTCACTTGTAAAGCGAACAATAATAACAAGGGCGATAATAATAAATAGAATCGTCAAAAAAAGCAATACCCTTCAAAAAAATTTGTCTATTTAAAAATTAGGTAATATATTCAGTAGAATTTACAAAAACGTATTTTAATCGTTTTGTCTGAAAAATAAGGTTGAAAATTAGGTAAAAATAAGATTGTTTCAAATAAAAATATAATCATTGAAAAAAGTAATATATCAGTAGAATAATTTATTTTTTTCGGGAACGCGGTCGTCTCGACTGCATCTTTAGTTTTGTTTTTTGACAGGATTACAGGATTACAGGATTTTTAAATGATAAATTAAAAGAATCGTAATATACTTTTCACACTTTAAATTTCGGTATTCGTTTTAAACTCAACTCGCCCTGAAAGGGCAATCAGCATTAGCGT
>JAITKS010000021.1 GCA_031278315.1 Planctomycetaceae bacterium
TCGCCAACATTCCTTACCCTGAAATACTACCAGCACACAGACCAACGACGCCCCATACCAGAAAAAAACTAAAAAAACCTGTGGACAATAAAAAATTTCAAAAAAATTGATCTAACTCAAATAATAAAAAAGAGTTAGGGCAAAAACTCTTAACAAGCGAATATGGAACATCCGTTGTAATATATCAGCGGAAATTTTTTTTGACAGGATTGCAGGATTGCAGGATTTACAGGATTTTTAAATGATAAATTAAAAGAATCAAAACTTGAAACCATCAATTAGTTGTTAGTGATTTGAACTTATAATCCGTGATAATTTCCGCATACGAACTAAATTACTATCCTGTAAATCCTGTAATCCTGTTTATCCTGTCAAAAAAAATTTTCACTGATATATTACGTTATTTATTCAATATCGTCGGGTTCGGGTTCAACAGGTTTTGGGGTGTCAAATTTTATTATATTACCATGCTCATCAGTCATTCCTGTCAATGTGAAATTTCTATCTTCATATTTTAATGGAGGAATTGACATAATCAGTTTCTTATCTGTCTGACTAAATTCACTCAAAGGAAAATGCTGATCGTGAAAATTGGGATCATCACGAACTTCTAGCATTACAACTCCATCTTTAAAACGTATATCATGATCGAAATTTCCTGATTGTTCAGTCCAGTGTTCAAATTTCATTTTCACGCCGTTATAAAGCGGTTTACCATTTTTGTCATACCAAACTCGCCATTTCGCTTCCTCAATTCTTTCCTCTTCTTTTATTCGTTTTTCCTTTTCCAATCCCCATTTTTCCCATTGGGCGTTACTTTCTAAAGCTGGTTTCCAATCTTCCGGTATCTTTGTTACACCGCGAGGTAATACCGGCATTTTAGTATTTTTATAAAGAATTCGACCAGATAACCAACGCGAATCAGCATCCAATATCGTTGGATTAGCACGCATCACTATTTGTTTAGGGAATCGTCCATGAACAAGAATTAAACAGATACCATCTTTTTAAATAAAACCAACAAGTTGTTTACGCCATTGGTCTGGTTCCGTTGGTAAAGGAAAATTATTTGTTATCTCAGCAAAATTCGGAATATTGGAAAAAACATCTCCTTCATTTAATACCGGAGGTAAATGAAACTGTTTTTGTAATTCATCAAGATCACCGCAACCGATTTGAGTAACTTGCACAAGAACTTCTAAACACCTTCTTCCTGAAATGCCTTTGATAGGATCAAAATCTTTTGGAGTTATAAACAGTAACATTCCATTTTTAGATTCTAATTTGCGAAATTGAATATCATCTACTTTCCATTCCCAATAAATCATATCACTTAACACTCTGCACTTGCCTAAATAATATCGTTTTGGATTGAGTGTTTGTTGATCAGAACAGTATCTTTGAGCAAGATACACCAAATCCCAATTAGTAAATGGAATGTAAGGGGCGATTATCATATCCTTAAAAATATCCATTTTTTCTGGGTCAATTGGTAATTCATTACAAGCTTGCCGCAAAGTAACATAACGGGTTTTCTTAAACTCAAAATGTTTTCCAAACATTTTTTTATAGTATTTACTAGAGTTTTCTACGACATTGCCATGCAACTCAATACCAAGCTCTTGTACTGCTTCTAGTTTAGTTTTGTCATACTGTGAAAGATCGTTAGGTTCATTACAGTACAAAGTCTGACTAAAAAATAACACATAAAACGAAATTATAACCGACATGAAAAATTTTTTGTACATTAATTCCTTTATGATATGAAGACGAAACTTTCCATGATCGCTTGAAAATTTAACTGACGTAATTTTAAGTTCCGGAACTACACAGAACAAACAAACCGATTGTCTAATATTATTTGACTTTGACATAATGTAACGTCGTTTCAAAAAATAGTTGTTGTTAAAATAATTCTATTCGTTATTTTTCAAACGAATCCCAATAACGTTTATTTCTTTCACGTTATTCCGGTGTTTCCGGTTTTTCATCTTTTTCAAGAATTTCCCGTAATTTTGGTATTTTTGAGAATTCATTTTGCGCAACGGAAAATGTTTTTTTGTCTTTGTTGAATTTGGTTTTTATCGGTTTTGGAGTAACCGGTTTATCTTGACCTGTCGCTAAATCCGAAAAAATAGCGATTGTAAAAATAAACAAAGTTACCAAACAATAATTTTTGTTAGTGATATTTTTCATAAAAATTCTCCTAAAATTTGTTTTTCGTTTGAGAAATTTAATAATCGTTACAGAAATTCTAAAATAGACAAATTAGAATCGTTCCGTCAATTGTGAGACAAAATTTAGCACGAAGTTTCAAAAATTACAATACGTCAATTTTTTTATTAACCACAGAGAACACAGAGAAAGATGATTTTGTAATTTTAGATTTTTTGTGTAATTTCGTGTGTTTCGTGTTTAAAAAAATCATTTCAATCATACAAATCACAAAAATCATAGTTCAGACAATTAACCATATTGCTCCAATATCCGATCGCCCTTTCAGGACGATTTTAGTTTATGCGTGAATGGTCACCTTTTTCGTTACAAAAAATAATGCCGAATTTTAAAGTACAATGATTATATTATCATAATTTTTATAAGGCTTTTCTTATTTTTCTGACATGTTTTCCAAAAACCGGTTTGTGATTATTATTCGGATTATTGGTATTGTCATTTTTATTTTGTACAGGTTTTGAGAATGATTCAAACCCTTTTAGGTCTGCTCTTTTTAGTAATTTTTCGATTCTCATTTCAATTCTTGTCAACTCATTACCCTCTTCTGCCGTAACAAAAGTATATGCGACACCTTCACGTCCCATGCGTCCGGTTCTGCCGACACGATGTACATAATCATCGCAGAAATGAGGAATATCATAATTGATAATGTGCGAAATTCCAGATACATCAATTCCTCGTCCTACGACATCCGTTGCTACCAGATATCTTAATTCTCCGGCACGGAATTTACTCATTATTCTATCGCGTTCAACTTGCTGCAAGTCGCCGTGTATAGCCGAAAGACTTGTTATTTGTTTCGATAATAATCTTGCTAATCTATCGGCACCGCGTTTTGTTCGTGTGAATATTATTGCTTGATTCGGTTGTTCTTCATTTAGCAAATAGACCAACGCATCAAATTTACGTTCTTGATCAACAGTAACATAAAATTGTTCGATAGTATCAACCGAAACATGTTTATTCGAGAAATCCATTATTTCGGGATCACGCATATAACGTTCAGCTAGTTTCACGACCGGCGGCGGTAATGTTGCACTAAATAACAATGTTTGACGAGTAGAAGGAGACTTCTTTAATATTTTTTCGATATCGGGTCTAAATCCGATATCAAGCATTCTGTCTGCTTCGTCCAGCACGACCCATTTAAGTAAATTTGTAAGTAACGCCCTCCTATTAATCAAATCGAGTACACGTCCGGGAGTCCCGACGACGATGTCAATTCCGCTGTTTAATTTCGTGATTTGTTTTACAATCGGTTTACCTCCATAACATGCTGCGATTCTAATATCACGTCCGTAAGAAAGGCGGACAATCTCATCCCGAACTTGTACAGCTAATTCGCGCGTTGGAACAAGAATAAGCGCAACAGGTTCTTCTCCCGCCGGACACTCTTCAAGACCCTCAATAATCGGAATTGAAAAAGCTGCCGTTTTGCCTGTTCCAGTTTGAGCTTGTCCCATAACATCTTTGCCTGTTTTGACTTTCTCAAATACACCCGTTTGAATCGGCGTTGGTTCAATATAGCGTAATATCCGCAACGCTTCCAGCATCACGTCAGATAAACCAAGACTCGCAAAACCGCTAACATCTGATTCTATATCCGCCGGATCAGGACGCTTCGACGAAACCAAACGCGGAACATCTCCGCGCTGATTTACTTTGTTCGGTAATTGAGTTGACCTACTCAACGGTTTGTCAGATTCCGTCACAACTGTTTGAGTAACTCGTATGTTACCGCTGACTTTCTTGTCAATAGCCGAACTATTATTTTTTTCAATATCAGTTTTAGTAAAGTTATTAGTAAAGTTATTAGACAAGTTGTTAGACAAGCCGTTTGTCGAGTTATTTGTTGAGACGGTTGGAATCTTATTTATCTGCGGCGTTGTTTTAGTTACGCTTGGTTGACGTACTGTTTTTTCCGGTGTATGGTTCAATGTGCCGTACAATTGGGCAGATAAAATTTGGTCTGAAGTTTTAAGCGGAACATATTCACGTTTGTCGGGATCCCAAACCATTTGTTCTTTTTTCGGTTTAGCCAAATCAGAGGAGGATGTCATTCGATTATCGAATCTATTTTGATTAAATTTACCCGAATCGTAATTACTTTGACTTGATTTAACATTACGCAAATCAGAATTAGGCGCAAGATTTTGAACAGCTGAATCGGAATTTTTTATATCAGAATTTTTTATCGAATCTGAATAAGAAGCCGCCGGCGGTAAAACCGATTGCGGTAATTTATCCGTTTGACTTTTTTTTGTTACGATATTATCTGAATCATCTGATTTGATTTTTTGATCAGAATTAAGATTTTTATTTTTATATGATCGTCCATAACTTGGCAAATTTAGATCATTTTCGTCGTCAAACGGTTCAAAAAGTAAATTGCCGGGTTCCTTGACTTGGTTTGTGTCTAGGCTTATACGTTCTGACTGATTATCAATTTTCAGACGTGCATTTTTTGAGTTTCCTTTTGCGCTATGTGATTTAGTTGAATGAATTTTACTGTTGGAATTTTTCGTTCTATCCGTAACTGGAGTTTCCGTTACAATTTTTTCACGAATTCTGCCGGCAGGATTCGTGTTGAATTTATCTGATGTAATATTCGTAACATTATTTATCGGTGCAGTTATAATTTGCCGCTTTTTTTTCTTTTTATTCTTTGACAGATTCGATCTTTTACTTTTGTCTGATTTATTCAATTTATCCGATTTAGGATTAGCAGCCGAGATTTTTTCAGCGGCGGTATTACTAGTTTGAGTAGGTAATATTGTAACGGGCGAAATTGAATTTGCAGCAGGATTTTTTTGAGCAGTTTTCTTTTTGGATTTTTTGCGTGATTTACTTTTTGTGTGAAATTCATTTTGTTCGTTATTTTCTTCATTTTCCGCTCCTTCAACGAATCCCCATTGAAACGAATCGACCAAATCAACATGACGATCAGATTGTTTAGCGTGTGCATGCCGTACTGATTTATTGTTACGATTATTAGCGGCGTTATTAGCGTTATTTTTATTATTTTTATTTTTATTATTTTTAGTTGTTTTCATAGTTTATTGTTTTGGTTTTACCGCATTTGATTATAAATTTTTGAATATGCGGTTGTGTACAAGTCATTTTGAATTTTGCAAATCCAAAAAATAAGAGTAATCTTAAATAACGTGTTGATCTAAAACAACGCCGGCGAAATTACACAAAGCAGCGGATTTGACAAAATCAAAATATGAACACCATTCAAATAAAGATTAAATTGTTCATATTAAGATTTCGTTTAGCTGTCTGATTTATTTTTTGGAATATCGTTTTTTTTTACGTTTTTGAAATCAATGACATTCTAATGGTATCGTACACTATGAATTTCGGCGATATAAAGTAAAAACCTGAGTTCCGATTTAGGTAAACAGGCGTCTTGAACCGAAAAAATTCAAGTGAGGGCAGTTTAAAATAAATTTACCTTTTTGGGATACATTTTAAATTTTAATTTAAATTTTAATTTAAATTTTAAACTGTTCGCACTTTAAATTTCGGTTACTGCTGCATGCGTAATTTCGGAATGCAGGCTTTTACCGATTTTGAATCGCCGAAATTCATTGTACGTGTTGTATAGAATTTATTGAAATAAAGCCGTAAAACAGATTTTTCAGTATGTAACTTATATGAATTATTAATTAAAGTATGAACGAGTTAAAATTAGTTACTACTTTTTATTCTCTGATTATGTTTTTCAACATTGGTTTGTCGATTTATCTGACAAATACAAACATTGCAAACAAATCAAACGGGGAATAGTATAATCGTTTTTCGATCTTAAATCTACCAGTAGGCGGATAAAAAAATATTCAAGAGTAAAGACAGTTTG